>CAKUSI010000008.1 GCA_934678955.1 uncultured Austwickia sp.
TCGGGGAGGAGCGCCGCACTGGTCGATAACCGCGGGTCGATAAGGTATGGCCCGTGATTCGGACCACGCTCGCCGTCGGCGTCGGCAAGGCCACACGCGCAGCGACCCGGCTGCGCGGCGGGGGTTCGGCGCTGCCGGGCCTGGTCGTCGAACGCCTCGACCCCGCGTTCCTGCGCCGCGCCCTCCGCGACCTGCCCCGCGGAGTCGTGGTCGTCTCGGGGACCAACGGCAAGACCACCACCACGAAGCTGCTCTCGGCGGTGCTGCGTGCCCACGGGCTCACTGTCTTCAGCAACCCGACCGGCAGCAACTTCACCCGCGGCGTGATCTCCTCGATGCTGGCCGAGGTCCGCGGCAACGGACGGCTCGCCGCGGACGTCGCGGTCGTCGAGTTGGACGAGGCCCACTCGCTGCACTTCGCGCGCACGGTGACCCCGACCTACGCGCTGCTCCTGAACGTCGCCCGCGACCAGCTCGATCGGTTCGCCGAGATCGACCACACCGCAGAGCTGCTCGCCCGGTTGGCCGAGATGACCAGCACCGGGTTCGTGCTCAACCGCGACGATTCATACATCTCCCGCATCGCCCGCCGCGCCGGCGCGCGCGCCGCCGATGCGCCGCCGACGATCCGGTACTTCGGCGTCCACCCCGAGATCGCGGACCGGCTGCCCGAGCTGCAAGAGGCCGACCTGCGCGACGACCTCGACGAGGCGACGCCGCCGCTGGGCGCGGTCGACGGGCTCCTGCGCCCCCTGGACGAGGATCGGTTCGAGGTCGTCTTCGAGGACGGGGTGTGCGTGGGGCCGCTGCACCTGCGCCAGCGTGGGCTGGCGGCGATGATCAACGCGACTGCCGCCACGACGACGGCGCGGCTCGTCCTGGGCGAGGAGTTCGACGCGGCGACGGCGGCGCGGGCACTGGAGGCGTCGGCGCCGCCCTTCGGGCGCGGCGAGGTGATCGACGCGGACGGCCGGCCGCTCGAGCTGGTGCTGGTCAAGAACCCGGCCGGGTTCAGCGTCGCGCTCGGCACGTACTCGTCGACGCCGGTCGCGACGATGATCGCGATCAACGACGACTACGCGGACGGTACGGACGTGAGCTGGCTGTATGACGTGTCGTTCGACGCGCTTGCGGAGCGGGGCGTCGCGCAGACCAGCGGGGTCCGCGCCTACGACATGGCCCTGCGGCTGGCGTACGACGACATCGCCACGACCGCCGTCGAGCCCGACCTTCCGCGCGCGCTGGACGCCTTCCTGGCCGCGCACCCGGACGAGCCCAAGCGGATCTTCTGCACCTACACGGCGATGCTCGCGCTGCGCAAGACCCTCTCGGCGCGTTACGGGCTCGCGGCCATGGGCGAGGATCCGGCTGCGATCGGCGCCGGGGCAGGAGCCGGGTCGTGAACGAGGAGCGCGTGATCGCACAGGCCGGGAGTTCGCCCACGGGCTCGCTGGCGGGGTTCGGCCCCGCCTGCTGGCCGGCGGTGTACGAGCCGGAGGGCCCGAGCAAGGGCCGCGTCGTGCTGGTGCACCTCTACCCGCGCGAGATGTCCATCTACGGCGACCTCGGCAACACCCGGGTCTTGCAGCAGCGGCTGGTCCGGCACGGCTACACGTGCGAGGTCCGCGCCCATGCGCCGGGCGCGCCGTTTCCGACCGACGCGCACCTGGTCTTCGGCGGCGGCGGGCAGGACTCCGGTCAGGCTCGCGTCGAGGAGGATCTGGCGCGCATCGCCCCGCAGCTGCGGGCGCTCGCGGACGACGACGTGCCGATGCTGATGATCTGCGGCATGTACCAGCTCTTCGGCAACGCGTTCGTCACCACCACCGGCCAGAGGCTGCCAGGGCTGGGCATCCTCGACGTCACGACGACCGGCGGCGCGAACCGGATGATCGGCCCGATCGTGCTGCGCACCCGCTACGGCGAGGTGGTGGGTTACGAAAACCACTCTGGCCGCACGGTGCTCGGACCCGGGCAGGCGGCGTTCGGCGAGGTGCTGCACGGCAGCGGCAACAACCCGACTGACGGCAGCGAGGGCGCGGTCGTCCGCGCGGTGCACGGCACGTACCTGCACGGCCCGCTGCTTCCCGCCAACCCGGCGGTCGCCGACGGGCTGATCGCGGCGGCGGTGGAGCGGGCGCTCGGCCGCCCGTTCGAGCCGGCGGTGCTGGACGACTCGCTCGCCGAGGCGGCCCGTACGCGCCAGATCCGGCGGCTGCTCGCTCAGGGCCGCGACGCCCACCCCGCCCGGCGGGCCCTGCGGAAGGCGGGCGATCGGCTCCGCGCGGTACGCTCCGGCGGCGAGCCCCGGAACCGTACGCAGACCACGATCTGACCGATCACGATCTGGCCTGGATCATGCTCATCCTGGCGCATCTGCCGCCCGTGGGCGGGAAGGGTACGCATTGGCGCAGGTGTTCAGGGCCGGTTGCCGCCCGTGGGCGGGAAGGGTACGCATTGGCGCAGGTGCCCACCGCCACTTGCCGCCCGTGGGCGGGAAGGGTACGCATTGGCGCAGGTGCCCACCGCCACTTGCCGCCCGTGGGCGGGAACGGTACGCGTTTGGGCAGGTGCTCAGCGCCGGTTGCCGCCCGTGGGCGGGAACGGTACGCCTCGGCGCAGGTGCCGACCGCCAGTTGCCGCCCGTGGGCGGGAAGGGTACGCGTTTGGGCAAGTCGCCTGGTGCAGTTGCCGCCCGTGGGCGGGAACGGTACGCGTCGGCGCAGGTGCCCACCGCCACTTGCCGCCCGTGGGCGGGAAGCGTTCGCGACGTGGCTGGCCAGCGGTGTCAGGTCGCGGCCCCGGTGGTGGTCGGGCCCTCGCCCCCACCGTCTGTGGACCCGCCGGAGCGCGCGGCACCGGGGACGGCGTCGGACGCGCCGTCCTGTTCGACCTGGCCGACGTGATAGTGCTTGCGGGTCAGGGACCACGCGCCGGCGGCCAGCAACCCGAGCGGGATCTCCAGGATGTGGCTGTAGATCGCGAACAGCACCACCGCGGCGACCGCCGAAGGACGGTGCGCGCCGAACGCGATCATCAGGACCGCTGCCAACTCCGTCACGCCGATCCCGCCCGGCGTGAGCGGCACCATCGTCAACATCGCCGACAGCGCGTAGCAGGCGAACGCCTGCGCCCACGGCAGGTCGATCCCGAACGCCAACATG
Source organism: uncultured Austwickia sp. (assembly GCA_934678955.1). The sequence continues at coordinate 3,165 of CAKUSI010000008.1, forward strand.
CACTCGCGGAAAAGGAAGAAGTAGATCCCGAGGAACCCGACGATCCCGCCCGTCAGGCGGAGCCACCCGGGCCGCACCACATCGATGATCCGGCGGCGGATGTCGACGGCCAAGGCTTCGAGGTCCTGCTGGTATTCGGGCCGGAACAGCCGCATCACCGGTGACACGATCCGGTTGAGGAACGCGCCGATCTTGTGGGCACTCCGGTCGGACACCATGATCGCGACAGCCAGTGAGATCATCGCGGCCGCCACGAGCACGGCAAAGACCACCCCGTACGCGAATTGGCGCGGCAGCTCACTCGTCCCGGAGGCGAACAGCCACACGACGGCCGCCAGCGGCAGCAGCGCGCGGATCAGCAGGTTCCAGATCGAGGTGATGATCAGGGAGGTCCCGATGTTGCGGTGGCTGAAGCCCCACGAGCGGAAGATCGCGTACTGGGCCGCGACCCCCACCGCACCCCCGCCCGGCATCGAATTGGAGACGCCGGACCCGCACAGGTTCACGATGAGCGCCGGCGCGTGCCGCAGCCCGGGCAGCGAGGCCCCGAGCGTGAACGTGTAGCTCCACAGCCCGGCCATCATCATCGCGAACAGGATGGCCGCCTTGCCCCATCCGAGCTGCTCCAGTTCCCGGATGATCTGCGGCCACGTGGTATGTGTCAGCCACGGGAGCACCCAGCCCAGCAGCACGACGGCCAGGCAGACGCCCACGACCACCTGGATGGCACGCTTGACGCGCTCAGCGGTCGATTTGGCCGCGACTGACGGAGCCTCCCCGGACAGATCGAGTCCCTCCACAGCGTCCCCCTCGCGGTTTCAGGGCCGGGCCGCGCTCGGCAGACCGGCGAATATATCGGTGGCGAGCCTACCCGCGCGGTGCGGCAAGCCCTCGGAGCTCGAGCTCGGCTGCCCGGGCGGAGGCGCCTCCACATACCACTCCCGACCGAACGTCAGCGCGAACAACGGGCGTGGCAGCCGCAGGAACGCGGCGAGCGTGCGGTCCGCCCCGTCGTCGGCCGCCGCCTGCGTGGCGTGGGCGGCCATCGCGGCGCGTTTGGCGCCGGCGAAGCGGCGTACGTCGATCCGGTGCGTGATCTGCGCGCGCGGCGTGAAGGCGCGGCGGAAGGCCGTCGGGTCGAAGTCGGGCGGGTAGCGATAGACCTTGCCGACCAGCTCCACCGCCCGGGCGATCAGCTCGCGCGGGATCGTCGCCTCGAGCAGCCGAGGCGTGCCGGCGATGCGCGCGCCGAGGCGGCCGACCTCGTGAACTCGTATGTGGTCACGGTGCCCGTACCCGCCGGCCGCGTCGTACGACAAGAGCACGTCGGCGCGCTCTTCGTCGAGCACGTCGGCGAGCCGGGCCGCGGCCTCGTGGGTCTCGGCGCGGCAGAAGCGGATCCCGCCGGGGCCGTCGGGCGGGATATCGCCGACCATGCCCGAGTCGCCGTAGCCGAGGTGGACGACCCGCGCCACGCCGAGGGCACGCGCACTCGTCGCGAGTTCGGCGAGCCGTCGTCGGCCCAGCGCGCCGTCGTCCCGGTGCTCCGCGGACGTGAGGCCGAGGTCTCCGTCGGTCGCGACCGCGATCACGACGCGATGGCCGGCGGCCGCCGCCTTCGCGAGCGTGCCTGCCGTCAGCAGCGCTTCGTCGTCCGGGTGGGCGTGGAAGGCCACGACGGTAGGGCTCATGTGCAAATCTTCTCGCACCCGTGAGCGCCGCCGCGACATCCTGGCGCGCCGCGGCCCGGCGGACATACGTCGCAGGCGCCTCGCGTCGCCCCGGCGCGGACATGCCCCGCCCGCCCGGCGCGTGTGCGATTCTTTTTCGTTGTGAAGGTCGCCCTGCTGTCCGACTGCTATCTGCCCCGGCTCGGCGGGATCGAGGTGCAGGTGCGGGGCCTGGCGTACCGACTGCTGGAGGCCGGTCACGAGGTGGAGGTCTTCACGGCGACGCTGGGGGAGAACGACGAGCGCGGGGGCTACGTCGAGATCGTGGACGGCCTGCCGATCCACCGGATGGGCATCCGGCTGCCGGGCCGATTGCCGGTGAACCCCCTCGCCGCCCGGGAGACCAAGCGGCGGCTGGTGGCCGGCCGCTTCGACGTGGCGCACGTCCACATGGGCATCACGAGCCCGTTCACCGTCGACGCCACCCGCGCGGCGCTGCAGGTGGGCCTGCCCGTGACGATGACGTGGCACTGCATGCTCGGGCCCGCGGAGCCGCTCTTCCACCTCAGCCAGATCGCCCGCATGTGGGCTCGCAGCGGGGTCGCGATGAACGCGGTCTCCCGGGTGGCCGCACGGCCCGTGCAGCGGGCCCTCGGCAGGATCGGCCCGGTCGAGGTCCTGCCGAACGGCATCGACGCCGACGTGTGGTGGCTCGGCGCGTCGGTTGGCGAGGCCCCGGAACCGCCGTCGCGGGCCGGCGAGCTGCAGGTGGTGAGCGCGATGCGCCTGGCGACCCGCAAGCGCCCGATCCCCTTCCTCGCCGTGCTGCGCCAGGTGCGCGAGGCGGTGCCGGACGTGGCCTTCCGGGTGCTGATCCTGGGCGAGGGGCGCCTCGAATCGCTGGTCCGTTCGTACGTCGAGCGCCACGACATGGCCGACTGGGTCCACCTGCCGGGGCGGGTCAGCCGGCCGGAGCTGCTGCAGATCTACCGCCATTCGCACGTGTATGTCTCCCCCGCGAAGCTCGAGTCGTTCGGCATCGCGGCCCTCGAGGCGCGGTGCATGGGCCTGCCCGTGGTGGCGCTCGCCTCCAGCGGGTGCGTGGAGTTCCTTGACAACGGCGTCAACGGCTTCCTGGCCCGCGACGACGCGGGGATGGCCGGCGCGATCACGAACCTGCTCGCCGATCACGCGCTGCGGGAGCGGATGTTCCACCACAACGTGTCCAGTCCCCCCGAGCAGGACTGGACACGTGTGGTGGACATGACGCTCCAGGAGTACGAGCGGGCGGCCGCGCTCCGCGGTCTCACGCTCCAGAACTCCTAAGTCCATCAGGTCCCCTGCGACGCCTTGTGGGAGGCGCGCCCTCGGCGGATCAGGCCGATCGTCCCCGCCAGCAACATCAGCAGCCCCACCACGCCGAGCCCGATCGGGCCGTAGCGGTCCCAATCGACCAGCTGACCCGACGCGAGCTGCCAGAGCGCGACCCCGCCGACGGCCATGCACAGCAGGCCGACGATGACGACGCCCCAGTGGGGGCCTTCGACCCAGGTCTGCGCCGGTGGTGCCGGTACGGCGGGTGCTGCGGGTTGTACGGGCGGCGCGGACGGCTCGGTGGAGAGCGGCCGCGAGACCGGGGTTGCGGTGGGCGATTCCGGGGCCGTGCTGGCCCACGTGGTCGAGTGCTCCCGCGGAGCCTCGATCGCGCTCTCCGGCGCGGGCGTGGGCCGGGGTTCCGGCGAGGACGTGGACGCGGGTTCCGGCGCCGTTTCCTGCAGGTCGAGGGGCCTCGTGTTCCCCGTCGGCTCGCCGCCGGGGCGGGTTTCGTCGTCGGGCTGGATCGGGATGGTGCTCATCGGGAGGTCCTTTCGATCAAGGTGTCGCCCATACCGACGGTGGAGGTGATGCGCAGGGTGGGGCCGGACCCCGAGGTCATCTGGCCGGCGTGGTTCAGGCCGGCCATGGTCTGCTTGACGCCGCCGCGGTCGACGAGGCTGATCTCGCCCATCCGTACGGTCCCGTCCACCGTGACCGACATGTCGTCCGGCACCAGCACCTTGATGGTGCCCATGCCGACCGTGAGCTTGATCGGGTGCCCGCTCAACTGATCGGCGGGCAGGCGGGTCAGGTCGAGGGTTCCCTCGCCCATTCCGACCGAGTAGTCGCTCTGCAGGTCCGTGACGCTGGCGGGCTCCCAGCGGGTCTCACCGAGGGCGACGTCCGCGCCGCGGAAACCGCCGACCGTCGAGGACAGCAGGGCGATCGTGGTCACGATGGCCGCCGTCGTGGCGATCCCGCTCGTGCGAAAGCCGGCCAGGCCGACGATGGTCACCAGCAAGCCCAGCGCGATCGCGGTGGCGGCGAGCGGCGCGATCTCGGTGAGGATCGGGTCGGCACCGACGGCAGAGAGCGCGGCGCGGGTGGCGACGAACGTCACAATGGCCAGCCCGGCGGCGATCAGCCACAGGCGTCCGCCCAGGGAGCGCCGCTGCGGTGGGCGGGGGGCCGGCGCCGCCGGGGCGCGGGTGGCCGTGGGAGAGCCCGTGGGGTGGGCCGTGGGCGTCGCGCCGGAGCCGTACGGGCTCGCGCCGTGACCCGGGCTGTACGGGCCGGAGCTCCCGGCGGTCGCGCCCCACGGAGTGATCACGGGCATGGCGTCCTGGTCGCTCCGCGCGTCCGCGGCGGGCGGTCGTCCGGAGCCTGTGGAGCTGGCGGTGAAGGAGCCGACGGGACGTCCCCCGGCGCCTGCGCGATGAGGCCCCGTGCTGCCCGGTGTGCTGGGCGAGCGACGCCACAGCCACCAGCAGATCGCCCCCAGCACGGCCATCGTGAAGAAGTGGCCGCTGTCGCGTTGCGCGATGGCGCTGGCAAGGAGGGAGATCGTCACCGCGCCCGTCAGCGCGAGCCAGGCGATGGACTTACCGTCATGGCCCCGGAGGGCGTCGGCGGCGATCACCCGGCCGTCGTCATCGGGCAGGAGCATCGCGGCGATCAGGTAGAGCGCGAGGCCGAGACCCCCCGCGAACAGCGCGGCCGCGCCGAAGGCGACGCGGACCACGACGGGGTCGATGTCGAGGCGATGCGCGATGCCCCGGCAGACGCCGAGCGCCATGCGACCCTCCGCGGGACGCACGATGCGCGTGCGCGTGCCCGCATCGACGATGCGATCGAGAGAGGAGGTGGGGCGGGGACCCGAACCCGGGTCCGCGCCGGACGAACCGGGCTGCTCACGTGTGTTGGACATGCCTCCATCGTGTGCGTGGGGCGGGGCGATTCCCATGCGGGCCGACCCTGAGCCGACCCTGAAGAGACCCCGATCCTGGCCCCGGCGGCTTCCGGCGGACGCTGCGGGTGGGCGACCATGGAGGCATGAGCGAACACGCGACGTCCGGAGGGGCGCCCTCGCAAGCGCCCGCGCCGGGGGGTGTGTTTTCGCAGGCCACGCTGAGCGACCGGGCCTTCACCGAAGGTGCCTTCACCGAACGGCGGATGTACCGCCCCGAGTCCGGTCGGCACATCTCGGGTGTCGCCTCGGGTTTGGCGATCCACCTGCGGCTCCCCGTCCGCTACGTGCGGATCGCTTTCGTGCTGACGACCCTGTTCGGCGGCGCGGGTGTCCCCGTCTACCTGGTCCTCTGGGCGCTCACGCCCGCCGGCTACCAGGTGGACCCGGCGACCGGTCAGGCCTTCGACGCGGGCGGCCAGCCGGGCCGCTGGCGCCAGCGACTCACGTGGCCGGTCGTGCTGGTCATGGTGGGCGTCGTCATGCTCGCCAGCGGCCCGGTCATGGCCGGGACCGTGGGCCTCGGGCCGTTCTCGCCGACGACGCTCCTGGCCCTCGTGGCCCTGGTCGCCGGTGCGGTGATCGCCTGGTCCCATCTGGACGACACCGAACGGCGGGCCTGGTTCGGGCTCGGGGGGAGCAGCCGGGGGGCCATCTTCCGGGTGCTGATCGGCGCCTTCCTTGCCGCGGCAGGGGCGCTGGTGCTGGTCACGCGGGGGCAGGGGGTCACGCTCCTCGGGGATGTCCTGGTCGCCACGTTCGCGGTGATCGCGGGGCTGGTGCTGGTGCTCGCGCCGTGGGGGCTGCGCTTCTGGCGGCGGCTCCAGGCCGAGCAGGCGACCAGCATCAGGGAGTCCGAGCGGGCCTCGATCGCCGCCCACCTGCACGACTCCGTCCTGCAGACCCTGGCCCTGATCCAGCGCACCGAGGACCCCACCCGGGTCGCCCAGCTGGCCCGGGCACAGGAGCGCGAGCTGCGCACGTGGCTCTACGGCCGGGGCGTCGCCGCGACCGACTCGCTCGCCACGGCGGCCGTCGACGCCGCCGCCGACGTCGAGGAGCTGCACGGGACGCCGATCGACCTCGTGGTCACCGGTGACCGGCCGCTCTGTGAGCACACCGACGCGCTCGTACGCGCCCTCCGGGAGGCGCTGCTCAATGCGGTACGCCACGGGGCGGCGCCGGTGAGCGCGTACATCGAGGTGCAGCCCCGCACCGTGGAGGCCTTCGTACGCGACCACGGCCCGGGCTTCGACCTGGACGACATCGCGCCCGACCGCCTCGGGGTGCGCGAGTCCATCCTCGGCCGGATGGAACGCGCCGGGGGCCACGCCCGGATCCGGCGCCTCGAGTCCGGCACCGAGGTCGCGCTCGAGCTGCCGGTCGACCCGCCCGAGAAGGGCGGCGAGGCACAGCGGCAGGCCGTCGGCTCGCACCGTGAGACCGTCGAGGCGGGAGCGGAGCGGCCCGCCCCGGACTCCATACGAGAACCGTCGGCCGCGGACCCCGTACCGGAGCAGACCCATCGCGCACAGGAGGTACGCGTTGACTGACCACCCGATGACGCCGATCACCTTGGTGCTCGTGGACGACCACCGGATGTTCCGCAGCGGCGTGAAGAGCGAGCTCGCGGACCTCGGCAAGGGCTTGCGGGTGCTCGGCGAGGCCGGCGACGTCGACGAGGCAGCGCAGGTCATCGCCGCGCAGCGCCCCGACGTGGTCCTGCTGGACGTGCACCTGCCCGGCGGCAACGGCCGCGGCGGCTCCGACGTCATCGCCGCCTGCCGCGAGGTGACCACCGAGGCGGGAGGACCCGTACGCTTCCTGGCCCTGTCCGTGTCCGACGCCGCCGAGGACGTGATCTCGGTGATCCGGGCGGGCGCGCGGGGCTATGTCACCAAGACGATCAGCCCGACCGACCTGGTCACCGCCATCCGCCGGGTCGCCGACGGGGACGCCGTGTTCAGCCCGCGGCTGGCGGGTTTCGTGCTCGACGCATTCGGCGCGGCGGCCGGGGAGGTCGCCGAGGTGGACGAGGAGCTCGACCGGCTCTCCGCGCGGGAGCGCGAGGTGATGCGGCTGATCGCGCGCGGCTACCAGTACAAGGAAGTCGCCAAGGAGCTGTTCATCTCCGTGAAGACCGTGGAGACCCACGTGAGTTCGGTGCTGCGCAAGCTGCAGCTGTCGAACCGCCACGAGCTGACCGCCTGGGCCATGCACCGCCACCTGCTGTAACGCCCTGGCGCAGCGGGCGGCTGGCGGTGTGGATTCGGGGAACGCCCCCGGGGTATGCCTAGGGTAGGGGCATGGTTTCGCTCTTCCAGATCCTCGGAATCGTCCACATCGCCGTCGCCGCGCTGATCGTCGCGGGCTTCGTGCTGTCGCTCATGAACAAGGGCGTCAGCTCCGTGATGGTGTGGTCCGCGCGGGTGCAGCTGTTGCTCGGACTCGCCCTGGTGGGGATCGCCGAGATGGGCGACGTGCTGGCGTTGAACCACATGTGGGTCGGGGTGAAGCTCCTCGTCGCGCTGGGTGTGGTCGCCTGCACGGAGATCGCGGCGCGGCGCAGCGCGCGCGGGGAGGCCAAGCCGGTGCTGCTGTATGTCGCGGTCGCCCTCACGCTGGTCAACATCGTGTACGCCTACGCGGGCTGATGCTCCGCCACGACGTCCCCGTCAGCGCCAACCAACTCTCCCACTGCAGAGTGCCTCACCCGTGACATGTCCCGCCCGTGGGCGGGATGCGTACGCGTTTGGGCTGGTGCTCGGCGCCGCTGGCTGCCCGTGGGCGGGAGGCGTACGCGTTTGCCCAGGTGTTCGTCGCCGCTTGTCGCCCGTGGGCGGGAGGCGTACGGGCGGGCTCAGGGCATGAGACGGCCCGTGGGCTCCGCCCTTCCGGGCGGGTGCGCGCTGGACGTGGCGCGTCCCCACGGGCCGCGGCGACTGCGGTGAATTCGGCAGTCACCCGTCCGAAGCCGACCTCACGAGAGGGAGGCCGGTTGACGGCTGCGCTACCGCGCAGTCACCTCACGCGTCCGATGGTCACTCACTGATCGGATCACCTCCTTTCTCGTGTGCCTCGACCGTAAAGGTCCCCCGCGGCCCCCGGCAATCCCTTTTTCCCCGATTCCAGTCGCCGTGGCCAGGTCGCAAGGCTGCGCCCCCGCCCTCATTCCGCGCGATCCCCACGCCCATGGCGTACGAGGCCTTGTCGGTCCCGCTGCCTAGGATGGGCGGCACCATGAGCCGCCACGAACACCCCGCCCCGCTCGCCGTGATCCCGCCTGCCGACGACGGCTGCCAGGCCGACGTCCCGCTGCCGGGTTTCACGTCGGCGCAGGCCAGCGGGGCAGTCGGCGACGACGGCATCCCGGACTGGGCGCGGGACGCCTCGGGGGAGGGGCCGAAGCCGCTGCCGGGCTGGGGGGAGGACCGGGGCCTCGACGGCGCCGGAGATCCGCGTCCGGGGCGCGATCCGGAGTCGATTCTCAAGGGGCTCAACCCGTCGCAGCGGGAGGCCGTGGTCCACCAGGGGGCGCCGCTGCTGATCGTGGCCGGCGCCGGGTCGGGCAAGACGCGGGTGCTCACGCATCGGATCGCCTACCTGCTCGCCGCCCGCGGCGTCCAGCCAGGGCAGATCCTCGCGATCACGTTCACCAACAAGGCCGCCGCCGAGATGCGCGAACGGGTCGAGGAGCTGGTCGGGCCGCGCGCCAAGGCCATGTGGGTGAGCACCTTCCACAGCGCCTGCGTGCGGATCCTCCGGCGGGAGGCCACCCGCGTCGGCCTCAAGTCGAGCTTCACCATCTACGACGCGGCGGACAGCCAGCGGCTCATGGCGATGGTGTTGCGCGACATGGATCTCGATCCGCGCCGCTACCCGCCGCGCTCGTTCACCGCCCAGGTCTCCAACCTCAAGAACGAGCTGGTCGACGAGGAGACGTTCGCGTCCCGCACGGCCGAGGGGGGCCACGCAGACCGGGTGCTGGCGCAGGCGTACTCCTCCTACCAGCGCCGGCTGCGGCAGGCGAACGCGCTGGACTTCGACGACCTGATCATGACGACGGTCAACGTGCTGCAGACGTTTCCGGACGTCGCCGAGCACTACCGGCGGCGGTTCCGGCACGTGCTCGTGGACGAATACCAGGACACGAACCACGCGCAGTACGTCCTCGTGCGCGAGCTCGTGGGCGGCACCCGCGATCCCGGCGCGGAGCCGGGCGGGGTCGTGCCCGGCGACGTGCCCGGCGACGTGCCCGGCCAGGGTCCCGTGCCCCCCGCGGAGCTGTGCGTGGTCGGCGACGCGGACCAGTCGATCTACGCGTTCCGCGGCGCCAGCATCCGCAACATCGTGGAGTTCGAGGAGGACTACCCGCACGCCTGCACGATCCTGCTGGAGCAGAACTACCGCTCCACGCAGACGATCCTGGCGGCCGCGAACGCGGTGATCGCGCAGAACAGCGCGCGCCGCCCGAAGAACCTGTGGACGCAGTCCGGCGACGGCGCCAAGATCGTCGGTTATGTCGCGGACTCCGGCCACGACGAGGCGGCGTTCGTCGCGCGCACGATCGATGACCTGTCCGATGCGCACGGCACCCGGTACGGCGACGTGGCGGTCTTCTACCGGACCAACGCGATGTCCCGGGCCCTGGAGGAGGTGCTGGTCCGGGTCGGCGTCCCGTACAAGGTGGTCGGGGGCACGCGGTTCTACGAGCGACGCGAGATCAAGGATGTGCTCGCATACCTGCGCGTGATCGCCAACCCCGCCGACACGGTCAGCCTGCGCCGCATCCTCAACGTCCCCAAGCGCGGGATCGGCGACCGGGCGGAGTCGTGCGTGGCGCAGCTGGCCGACCGCGAGCGGATCTCGTTCGTGGAGGCGCTCGGTCGCTGCGAGGACGCGCCGGGCATCGCGACGCGGTCGGTGAGCGCGATCCGCGGCTTCACGGCGCTGCTGGAGGGGCTGGCGGACGTCCGGGACGCCGGCGGGCACGTCGCCGACCTCGTCGAGGCCGTCGTGGAGCGCTCCGGCTACCTGGACGAGCTGCGCGATTCCCGCGACCCGCAGGACGAGACCCGCATCGACAACCTGGCCGAGCTGGTCGCCGTGGCCCGCGAGTTCGACGCGGAGCGCGCGCAACTGGGCGCGCCGCAGGCGGCGGCGGACGGGGAGCCGACGCCGAGCGCCCTCGACGATTTCCTGGAGCGCGTCTCGCTGGTGGCCGACGCCGACGAGATCCCGGAGGACGACCCGACCCTCGCGGGCGAGTCGCCGCAGGACTCGGGCGTGGTCACTCTGATGACGCTGCACACGGCGAAGGGCCTGGAGTTCCCCGTCGTGTTCCTCGTCGGCATGGAGGACGGCACGTTCCCGCACATGCGCTCGCTTGGCGAGCCGCGGGAGCTGGAGGAGGAACGCCGGCTGGCCTACGTGGGGATCACCCGCGCCCGGGAGCGGCTGTTCCTGTCCCGGGCGGTGGCGCGCACGACGTGGGGCCAGCCCCAGTACTCACCGCCCTCGCGGTTCCTCGACGAGATCCCCGACCACCTGGTGGAGTGGGAGCGGACGGCGGCCACGTCATACGGTTCCGGCGCGCCCGGAGCCTCGGGCCGCGGCTCGTCCTCGTATGCCTCGCCAGTCAGCCTGCGCCGCGAGCCCGCCGTGGCCACCCTCGCGGGGCGACCGGGCGTTCGCTCCCCGGGCAACCGGCCCGTCATCGCGCTGAAGGAGGGCGACCGGGTCAGTCACGACAGCTTCGGCCTGGGGCGGGTCGTCCGGGTGGAGGGCGAGGGGGACAAGACAATCGCGCACGTGGACTTCGGTGGTGAGGCGGTGAAGCGGTTGCTGCTGCGGTACGCGCCCCTGGAAAAGTTGTAGGCCCCCACCGGAGAGGCGTATGCGCGCCGAGAAGGCTCATGCGGCGCGAGGCTCGACCGTCCGTGGTCGGGCGCTCGCGCCGCCGTTCATTCCTCGCCCCCGGTGCGTGTGGCGCTCGCGGGTCGTCAGCGAGCGGGGACCCCGTGTGCGGACAGCCAGGGCTCGGGGTTGATCGCCTCCGAAGCGCCGGGCAGGTGGATTTCCAGGTGCAGGTGAGGCCCCGTGGAGTAACCGGTGTTGCCGACGGTGCCGACCTTGGCGCCGGGCGCGATGACGTCGCCGGCCTTCACGTCGATGCTGTCCATGTGGCCGTAGTGGGAAATCGTGCCGTCCCAGTACTTGATCTCGACCTTCTTCCCATACCCGCCCTGCCACCCGGCGAAGGTGACCTTGCCGGTGGACATGGCGACGATCGGCGTGCCGATGGGCGCGGCCAGGTCGATGCCCTGGTGCTCCGCGCCCCAGCGGGGGCCGTAGCCCGAGGTGAACTTCCCGGAGTCGACGGGCGGGGTCCAGGCCTTGGCGGGGTCGATGGTGGGAGGGGTGGCCTTCGGCGTCGGCGGGACGCTCGCGGTGGCCACGCCGGACGCGCTCGCCGTCGGCGCCAGGGTCGGCGCGGAGCCGGCCGACGTCGGGGTGGCCTCGGGGACGAGCTCGGCGGAGACGGGAGTGGCGGTCCAGGTCTGGACGTTGAGGGCCAGCGCTCCCTGTCCGACCGGGCCGCCCTCCGCGAGGGTCCCGAACGGCGCGGCGAGCGCGGTCTGAACGAGGACTGCGGTGGCGCCGAGGCTCGCGGCAGAGATGGCGAGCGGTTTGAGCACGCTTCCCGAGGTACGCCTCGGCGCGGCGTGTGCGCGGCGGGTCCGGCGCGTGTCGCTGGGGGGCGCGCACTCGTTCAGGGGGTTGCGGCCGCCACGGCGTTGAGAGCGCGCGCGATGGCGGCCGGTGTAGCTACTGGGCACGAAGGGGTCCTGACAGGGGTGTACGGCACAGGGGGCGAGTGCGGTCTTCCTGACCGCACTCGAGGCTTCTTTATGAAGTCGCGACCTAAACGTTATCTCAACGAGGCGAAGTCGGTCGATTGGTTCGGGATCGCTCGTGATAAAGCAACCGTCCGAGTCGTCGGTATTGGACGGTGCGTGATTATGATGAATTCACTGGTCACGGGTAGTTCCGTGACCCGAAGATCCAGCGCCCGCGAGGGCTGATGTGATTTGCGTCCCGTTGTGGAGGGCGAGCGAGCCCGCAGGGTCGGGTCATCCGAAATATCCGCATTGTGAGCGATTGCGGAAGTCGCCGTCGGCGTCGCCGTGGGGAGTCGTGCGCCGGCTCTGCGGGGCTGTTCGCAACAGCCCCGCGCCGCAGGTCGCGCGGCTACGCTGAGCGCATGAGTGAATCGCCGTTGCGCATCGTCGTGGCCAAGCCCGGACTTGACGGGCACGACCGGGGAGCCAAGGTGATCGCCCGGGCTCTGCGGGACGCGGGAATGGAGGTCGTCTACACCGGCCTTCACCAGACGCCTGAGCAGATCGTCGAGGCCGCCATCCAGGAGGACGCCGATGGCGTGGGCCTGTCCGTGTTGTCCGGCGCCCACATGACGCTCTTCGCGAAGACGATCGACCTGCTGAAGGCGCGCGACGCCGAGGACATCGTCGTGTTCGGCGGCGGGATCATCCCCGAGGACGACATCCCGCAGCTGGAGAAGCTGGGCGTCGCCAAGGTCTTCACCCCGGGTGCCACCACGACCGAGATCGTGGACTGGGTCAACGGCCACGTGAAGGCGTCATAACCACCGGTTCGCCGCACCTTCACCTGAACGAATGGTCGGTCCGGCAACTGAGCGTCGGGCCCCCGTCCTGCAGCAGCGGCGGGGGCTCTGGCGTGGTTCGGCTCCTGACAGGACCCCTACCCACAAGTCGCGCCCCGGGGCGAATACGCGGCGGTAGGATCGGGGCGCACGTACGGCCGCCAGCTACATACCACCGACGCGACGACACCATTGACGCGAACCATTGACGCTGTCCGCCAGGACGGACTCCAGCCACGACCATCAACGACGAGGAAGTAGCCGTGGACCTTTTTGAGTACCAAGCCAGGGATCTGTTCGAGAAGCATGGCGTGCCCGTGCTGGCGGGCCAGACAGCCACCACCCCCGCGGAGGCCAAGGCCGCCGCGGAGACCATCGGCGCCAAGTCCGGCGGCGTCACGGTGGTCAAGGCCCAGGTCAAGATCGGTGGCCGCGGGAAGGCCGGCGGCGTCAAGGTCGCGAAGAACGCGGACGAGGCCGAGCAGCTGGCCGGGCAGATTCTCGGCATGGACATCAAGGGCCACACGGTCCACGTCGTGATGATCGCGCAGGGCGCGAAGATCACGGAGGAGTACTACTTCTCGCTGCTGCTCGACCGCGCCAACCGCAACTACCTCGCGATGTGCAGCACCGAGGGCGGCATGGACATCGAGACCCTCGCCAAGGAGCGTCCCGAGGCGCTCGCGAAGGTCCCGGTCGACCCCAACGTGGGCATCGACGAGGCCAAGGCGAAGGAGATCGTCGAGAAGGCCGGCTTCGAGGCCGAGACCGCGGCGAAGGTCGCGCCCGTGCTGCAGAAGCTGTGGGACGTCTACCACAACGAGGACGCCACGCTGGTCGAGGTCAACCCTCTGGTGAAGGTCGAGAGCGGCGAGATCATCGCCCTCGACGGCAAGGTGACCGTCGACGACAACGCCGACTTCCGGCACCCCGACCACGAGGCGCTGCACGACAAGACGGCCGAGGACCCGCTGGAGGCCAAGGCCAAGGCGCTCGACCTCAACTACGTGAAGCTCGACGGCAACGTCGGGGTCATCGGCAACGGCGCCGGCCTGGTCATGAGCACGCTCGACGTCGTCGCGTACGCGGGCGAGAAGTACGGCTCCTCCCCGGCGAACTTCCTCGACATCGGCGGCGGCGCGAGCGCCGAGGTCATGGCCAACGGCCTCGACGTGATCCTGCACGACCCGCAGGTGAAGTCGGTCTTCGTCAACGTCTTCGGCGGCATCACCGCCTGCGACGCGGTCGCGAACGGCATCGTCGGCGCCCTCAAGACCCTCGGGGACGAGGCGAGCAAGCCGCTCGTCGTACGCCTCGACGGCAACAACGTGGAAGAGGGCCGCCGCATCCTGGCCGAGTTCAACCACCCGCTGGTGACCATCGAAGCGACCATGGACGGCGCGGCCGACAAGGCCGCCGAGCTGGCTGCGAAGTAAGGACGGGACGACACAGACATGGCAATCTTCCTCAACTCCGACTCCAAGCTCATCGTCCAGGGGATGACCGGCTCGGAGGGCATGAAGCACACCCAGCGCATGCTCGCGTCCGGCTCCCAGATCGTCGGCGGCGTCAACCCCAAGAAGGCCGGCACCGAGGTCGAGTTCGACGGCGGCGTCAAGGTCCCCGTCTTCGGCAGCGTCAAGGAGGCGATGGACGCCACCGGCGCGAACGTCTCGGTCGTCTTCGTCCCGCCGAAGTTCGCCAAGGCCGCGGTCATCGAGGCCATCGACGCCGAGATCCCGCTGCTGGTGGTCATCACCGAGGGCGTCGCGGTCCGCGACTCGGCGGAGTTCTTCAACTACTGCCAGGCCAAGGGCAAGACCCGGATCATCGGCCCCAACTGCCCCGGCATCATCAGCCCCGGGCAGTCCAACGCGGGCATCACCCCGGCGGACGTCTCCGGCCCGGGCAAGCTCGGTCTGGTCTCCAAGTCGGGGACGCTGACTTACCAGATGATGTACGAGCTCCGCGACATCGGCTTCACCACCGGGCTCGGCATCGGCGGCGACCCGATCATCGGCACGACCCACATCGACGCGCTCGAGGCCTTCGAAGCCGACCCCGACACGATCGGGATCGTGATGATCGGCGAGATCGGCGGCGACGCCGAGGAGCGGGCCGCGGCCTACATCAAGGAGCACGTCACCAAGCCGGTCGTCGGCTACGTCGCGGGCTTCACCGCCCCCGAGGGCAAGACGATGGGCCACGCGGGCGCGATCGTGTCCGGTGGCGCCGGCACTGCGGCGGCGAAGGCCGAGGCGCTCGAGGCCGTCGGCGTCCGCGTCGGCAAGACCCCGTCCGAGACCGCGCGCATCATGCGGGAGATCGTGCAGAAGCTCTGAGGCTCAACGCCGCTGGTCGGCGTCACCGGTCGGGCGGGTCGCACCCTCAATGGGGTGCGACCCGCCCGCCGTGTCAGGGCCCGGCCGGCGTCGGGGGCCCGGCCGGCGCGTCGAGGGCTCAGGGTGCCTCGTGCGCCGGGGCGGGATCCTCTCGCGGCTCCACCCGGAACGTCGGTAGGTCCGCCGCGATCCTTTCGAACTCGGCCACGTCGGCTGTGTGCGACACCGCGACGTGCGGGCGGGCGCCAGGGGCCTGGCGCAGGTAGCTCTTGAGGATCGGCGGGCGCTGCGCGACCGGCACCTCGACCAGCCGCACCGGGCGGCGTCGGCCCTGGACGATCGTCGCCTCGCCGCCGGCCGCGCGGACGTTGCGTACCCAGTTGGCGTCCTCGCCCAGCATCGAGACGAGGTAGCGGTGGCCCTCGTGGCGGGCGAGGACGACGGGCAGCGACACGGCCTTGCCACTCACCCGGCCGCGGACCTCCAGCGTCACGCCCACCCCGAAGGTGAGGATGCCCCGGCTGAACTGCCACGACGCGGAGCGATTCAACAGCTTGCCGAGGGCGTTCCGCCGTCCTCCCCTGTAGAGCCAGCGCGATAACGCGCCATTCAGCGGGGTGTACGTCGCCAGAATGCGCCTGGTGAAGGACGTCGAACCGGACATGCGGACCCCTTCCGGGTCAGCCTGCGGCCGGTCGGCCGCGGACGGGACGGCCCCATCATCCTCCCGGCGGGTGACGGGAGGTCCCGTCGCCTCCGCCCTCGTCCACTCCGCGTTCGTTGGGCTCACTCGCACTCTCGAGGGAGCCCTCACCGTTTGGGTGGGACTCTCGCCGCCCGGACTGGGCTCTCCTCTTCAGGGGTGACCTCACCGCGTACGCGGAGGCCTCACCCCGCTGGGGGGTCCTTTGACGCTAGTGGACCCTCACCACGCCGTCTCAACTCTCATCGCTGAGGGTGAGCTCTCGTCCAGCCAAGAGCCCAGCCGCTTCCAGGAGAGTTCGGTCGGGGCGTGGAGGGCTGGGCCGGTTGCCTCACCGGGCCTGTTGGGGGTGCTCACCCGCTTCGAGGAGAGTTCGGTCGGGGCGTGGAGGGCTGGGCCGGTCGCCGCCCCGGATCCGTTGAGCAACACGACCTCCGGGTAACCCCCGGGCAGGCCAGGGCGTCAGCCGGGGAGGCAGATTCCGAGGAGGGCGCCCGCTGCCATCGCGGGGCCGAACGCGATGGGGGTGTCTCGGCCCGCCCGTCGTCGGACGATCAGCACGACGGCCGCCAGGCCCCCGACGAGGAACATCGCGTATGCCCCTCCGAGCAGCCGCCCCCACGACAACCAGGCGAGCAATATGCCGAGCGTCCCCGCGAGTTTGACGTCGCCGAGCCCGAACCTGCCGCGCGACGCCGCCCAGAGCAGCGCGAAGGCCGCGAACAGCACGAGGCCGCCGAGCAGCCCTCGCCGGAGCGCTTCCCATGGCGTGCCGGCGAGACATGTCGCCGCGAGCGCGCCGGCGACCGCGGGGTAGGCGGGCAGCGTCAGCCGGTCGGGTAGCCGGTGCACGTCGAGGTCGATCGCGGCCAGGGCGGCGTAGAGCGGGACGGGCAGCACATACGCGGCGGCCGCGACTGCGGCGGCGAGGTCATACCCCTGTGGCCAGACCGACCCGGTGCCCTCCGGGCGCGTCGAGCCGGTGAGCAGCGCGGCAGCCACGAGCGCCGTGATCAGGGCGATGGCGGCGGGAAGCAATCGGTACGAGGGCGCCGGGCGGGTGCGCTCATCCTCATACCGCCGATGCCTCCCCGCGGCGAGGCGCGCCGCCACGAGTCGGCCGCTGACCAGCCCGTACGCGACGGCGATGCCGCACCCGAGCGCCACCCCCGTCCACGTCATCCCCCTATGGTCCCCGTCGAGCGACGCCAGCGGGCGCCATCCACAAGTGGACGGTGACGCTGGCGTGCCCCTCCGGCGTGGGCGTTTGGGTGCCCCCGCGCCGTGGGCCACGATGGAGTCCTGATGCCCACCCGCTCTTTTCGTCCGCCCGCCGCCCTGGGACGCCTCGCCGACCCCGCCGAGAGCGTCACCCGGAGCGTGCCCGGCTGGGCGCGCTCCGCACTGGGGGGCCTCGAGGCGGCGGCCGTCGGAGCGATCCTGACCTGTTTGCCGTTCGTGGTGATCTGGCTGGCCAGCCCGACCGTCGACGCCTCGGCCGGGACCGTCCTCAGCGTCGGACTGTCGGCGTGGGCACTCGGCCACGGCGTGCCCGCGCAGTCCGCGATCGGGGCGATCTCCCTGATCCCCCTCCTGCTCACGGTCCTCCTGGCCTGGATCGCCTCCTGGCCGGCGGCCCGGCTCGCGTCCCGGCTCGACCGCAGCGACAACTCGCCGCGTCTCGACTGGCTGGGGTCGCTGCGTCGGGACGTGGCGGCGCAGGGGGCGGTGTTCGT
Organism: uncultured Austwickia sp.; assembly: GCA_934678955.1. The sequence continues at coordinate 20,583 of CAKUSI010000008.1, forward strand.
GCTGGCCTACGGTGTCGCCGGGCTGCTCGGCTGCCTGCTGGCGCGATCCCCCGACGCGGCCCCCGTGCTGCCCTGGGCGGCGCTGGCGTTTCCGCTGGTCGGGCTGGCCGCATACATGCGTGGACTCCACGTGGAGTTCCGCTCCGATCTGGGCGACGTCGCGCCGGACTGGCGCCTTCGGGGGCCCGCGTGGGTGTGGTCCGGAATCGGTGCGGGCTTGCGGACGCTCGCCCTGTTGGTGGCCGCGGGCGCGCTGCTGGTCGTCGCGATCGTGGTGGCGCGCGGCGGGCAGGTGGTGGACCTGTACGGGGAACTGTCGCCCGGACTCCTCGGCGGCGCGGCGCTGGGGGCGGTCCAGCTGCTGTACGTGCCGACCTTCGCGATCTGGGGCCTGTCCTGGATGGCGGGGGCGGGGTTCGGCGTCGGCGTGGGGGCGAGCGTGACGATCACGCAGTCGACGCCGGGGCTGCTGCCGCTGGTGCCGGTGTTCGGGGCTGTCCCGGATCCTGGGCCGCTGCCGTGGTGGACGTGGCTGTTCCTGCTCGTGCCCATCGCCGGGGGCGCGCTGATCGAGCGTCGGGTGACCGCCGCGCTCGGCCCGGACCCTCTGGATCGCGCGCTCGGCTGCGCCGTCGCGTGCGTCGCGGCCGGGATCGGGGCGGGGATCCTGGGGATGCTGGCCAGCGGTTCGCTGGGCTCGGGGCGCCTCTCCAGCGTCGGGGTCCCCGCGTGGTTGATGGCCGCGTTGCTCGGCGGCGAACTGGCCATCGGAGCGGCCCTGGCCTTGGCCGTGGGGAGGCTGCGCGGTTCACGGTCCGGCGACGACGTCCTGGCGGCGGAGGAACCGTGACCGGGCCCGCCGTGTAGATTTCGGGCGTGTCGACCGCATCGAGCTCGAAGGCCTTATCGGGCTGGCAGGCGACGTCGGCTCGCAGGCCTGCAACTGGTCGGGGAGCCACATCTGGTCGCGAAGCCGCATGTGTCTGCGAGGCGCCTCTGGCTGGGAGGCCACATTGAGCTTGGACCCCGCGCCCGCACCCGTACCGATCGTCGTCCTCGTCTCCGGCTCCGGCACGAACCTGCAGGCCCTGCTCGACGCGGCCGTCGACCCCGCGTACGGCGTGACCGTCGTCGCGGTCGGCGCGGACCGCGACGGCATCGAGGGGCTCGCGAGAGCCCGGCGCGCCGGGATTCCGACGTTCGTGGAGCGGGTCCGCGATCATCCGGATCGTGATGCCTGGGACGCGGCGCTGACCGCGCAGGTGGCGGCGTACGACCCGCAGCTCATCGTCGGCGCCGGTTTCATGAAGCTGCTGGGGCCGGTGTTCCTGGGGCGCTTCCCCGAGCAGGTGGTCAACACACATCCCGCGCTGCTGCCGAGTTTCCCTGGGGCGCATGGAGTGCGGGATGCACTCGCGTACGGCGTCACCGTGACCGGCTGCACCTGCCACCTGGTCGACGCCGGAGTGGACAGCGGCCCGATCATCGCGCAGCGTGCTGTCGACGTCCTGCCTGAGGACACCGAGGAGAGCCTGCACGAGCGGATCAAGGTGCTCGAGCGGGCGATGCTGGTCGACTGCGTGGGCCGGATGGCGCGGGACGGGTACGAGGTCGCCGGCCGCCGCGTCCGCCTGGCGCCCGCTTCCGGCGAGCTGCGCCCGGCCCGGGTGCCCTGAGCCACCGCACTTTCCCGTGCCTTATCCCCGCCCATGGGCGGGATCGGTACGCGTTTGCCCTGCTTCTCGTCACCACTTGTCGCCCGTGGGCGGGAAGTGTACGGGTGGTTCTGCGGTTTCGCCGCCGTTTGCCGCCCATGGGCGGGATCGGTACGCGTTTGCCCAGGTGCGGCTCGCCACTTGCCGCCCATGGGCGGGATCGGTACGCGTTTGCTCAGGTGCGGCTCGCCACTTGCCGCCCGTGGGCGGGATCGGTACGCGTTTGCCCTGGCGCTGCTCGCCACTTGTCGCCCGTGGGCGGGATCGGTACGCGTTTGCCCTGCTTCTCGTCACCACTTGTCGCCCATGGGCGGGAAGTGTTCGGGCGGTCCTGCGGGTTTTGCCCTCGTCTACCGCCCATGGGCGGGATCGGTACGCGTTTGCCCGGGTGCTCGCCGCCTCTTCTCGCCCGTGGGCGGGATCGGTACGCGTTTGCCCTGGCGCTGCTCGCCACTTGCCGCCCACGGGCGGGATCGGTACGCGTTTGCCCTGGTGCTCGCCGCCACTTGCCGCCCATGGGCGGGATCGGTACGCGTTTGCGCCGGTGGGGGTCGCCACTTGCCGCCCACGGGCGGGAAACGTTCGGACGCGCGTGACGTCGCTCCCGCCGGCGGGCACCTCGGGCGGTCGTCCGGGACCTGGCGGGTAGGCTGGCGGCGCCCCTCACGCCCCAGGTCGATCGGAGCCCCATGTCCACTCCCGCTAGCCCGCAGAACCGCTCTGACCTCGACGTTTCCGGCGGAGCGGGTGCCGCGAGCGGGGCCGCCACCGGCACCGAAACCGCGGGCAACGACGGCAGGCGGCAGGTGCGGCGCGCGCTGGTCAGTGTCTACGACAAGACCGGCCTCCTCGAGCTGTGTCGGGCGCTTGCCGACGCGGGCGTCGAGCTGGTCTCGACCGGCGGCTCCGCCAAGGCCATCGCGGACGCCGGGCTGGCGGTGACCAAGGTCGAGGACCTGACGGGCTTCCCGGAGTGTCTGGAGGGGCGCGTCAAGACCCTGCACCCGGCGGTGCACGCGGGGCTGCTCGCCGACACCCGCAAGGCCGACCACATCGCCCAGCTGGAGGGCCTGGGCATCGCGGCGTTCGAGATGGTGGTCAGCAACCTGTACCCCTTCACGCAGACGGTCGCCTCGGGTGCCGACCCGGACGAGTGCGTCGAGCAGATCGACATCGGCGGGCCGACCATGGTGCGCGCCACCGCCAAGAACCACCCGAGCGTCGCAATCCTCACGTCGCCTGACCAGTACGACGAAGCCATCGACGCCGTCCGCGACGGCGGGTTCACTCTGGCCCATCGCAAGGCCCTCGCGGCGGCGGCCTTCGTCCACACGGCGACGTACGACATTGCCGTCGCCTCCTGGATGGGCAACGTCCTCGTCGACACCTCGGTCGTCGACGGCGCGAGCACCGGCTTCCCGGCGTGGATGGGTGGCAGCTACACGCGCCTGCACACGTTGCGTTACGGAGAGAACCCGCACCAGGCCGCGGCCTTGTATGAGGGCTCGCTCGGCCGCCCGGGTCTGGCCCAGGCCACCCAGCTGCACGGCAAGGCGATGAGCTACAACAACTACCTCGACGCCGACGCCGCGCGCCGGGCCGCGTACGACCATGGCGACCAGCCGACCTGCGCGATCATCAAGCACGCCAACCCGTGCGGGATCGCGGTCGCCACCGAGGGGGAGGGCATCGCGCACGCCCACCGCAAGGCGCACGAGTGCGACCCGCTGAGCGCGTTCGGCGGCGTGATCGCGACGAATCGCGAGGTCACGGCCGCGATGGCGGAGACCGTCAAGGACATCTTCACCGAGGTGGTCGTGGCGCCGTCGTATGAGCCCGAAGCCCTGCAGATCCTGTCCGCCAAGAAGAACATCCGCCTCCTGCAGTGCGAGCCGCCGACCCGCGGCGGCGTCGAGACCCGCTCGATCAGCGGCGGCCTGCTCGTGCAGCAGGTGGACCTGCTCGACGCGACCGTCGAGCCGTCCGCCGACGACAAGCCGACCGCCGGGCACGGCGACGACTTCGCCCGCTGGACGCTGGTCGCGGGCGAGGCCGCGGACGACGCGCTGGCCGCGGACCTGCAGTTCGCGTGGCGCGCGGTCCGCGCCACGAAGTCCAACGCGATCCTACTCGCGCGCGACGGCGCCTCCGTCGGCGTCGGGATGGGGCAGGTCAACCGGGTCGACTCCTGCAAGCTGGCCGCCGCCCGGGCGGGGGAGGAGCGGGCGCGTGGAGCGGTCGCCGCGTCCGACGCGTTCTTCCCGTTCAACGACGGCCCGCAGGTGCTGATCGACGCGGGCGTGCGCGCCATCGTCGCTCCCGGTGGCTCCATCCGCGACCAGGACACGATCGACCTGTGCCGCGAGCGGGGGGTCACCCTCTACTTCACGGGTACGCGCCACTTCGCCCACTGATCGCCTTTGATGGCCCGGGAAGGCCGGTGAACGCTCATGTCGAGGCCGACGTCCGGGGGCCACACCTCCAGTGACGGTGCGTCGCCGCACCAGAGCGCTTCGCCGGACCAGGGCCAGTTGCCGAACGACAGCGCGCCGCCGAGCGAGAGCCACCGACGCGCCACCTGGCTCAGCGTCCTGGCGGGCGTCGTGGTGTTCATCGGTGGCGTCGTGATCGCCGGCCAGTCCCGCGCCAACGGGACCCTCAACCTGATCGTCGGTGACCCCATCGTGACCGCGATCCTCAGCACGGGATCGGGCTGGATCGGTCTGTGCCTGATGCTGGGCAAACGTCGGTCGCGGGCGGCGTTCGGGAAGCTGAAGGAGGCGCTGCGCAGCCGCTCGATGCCTTGGTGGATGGTCACCGGCGGCTCGTTCGGGGCGCTGGTCGTCACGACGCAGGCGTTCGCGGTGCCGATCGCGGGCGTGGCGCTCGTGACGATCTGCGTGGTGGCCGGCCAGACCACGACCGCGATCGGAGTCGACCGGCTCGGGATCGGCCCGGCGGGGGTGCAGCCCGTCAGTCGCGCGCGCATTCTCTCGGCCGCGCTCGCGCTGGTCGGCGTGGGCATCGCGGTCGGGCCGCGCGTGACCGGCGGCGGCACCCACCTGATCCTGCCCGTGCTGCTGGCCCTGACCGTGGGGGCGCTGCTCGCGTTCCAGGCCGCGATGAACGGCCAGGTCAACCGCATCGGCGGCAGCGCCGCCACGACGACGTGGATCAACTTCAGCTGGGCGCTGCTGATCGTATGCCTCGTCGAGGTCGTCCGCCTGGCCCAAGGCACCGCCTGGCCGGACTTCCGTCTGCTGGAGGGGCCGTGGTGGGCCTGGACCGGCGGGATCCTGGGCGCCACGTACGTCGCCCTGATCGCCATCTGCGTCGCCCGCCTCGGCGTACTGCTCGTCACCCTCCTGTCGGTGACCGGCCAGCTATTCGGTGCCCTGGTGCTCGACCTCCTCGATCCCACGCTGCGCCACCTGGTGACGGTGAGCACCGTGACCGGCGTGGTACTCACGCTCGTCGCGTCGTTCGGCGCCGCGCTGGCCGCCAACCGGGCCTCCCGCCTGGCCCGCGCCCGCGCCCGCGATCTGACACCTCCCGCCGCCTGAGGACGCCCTCGGCTCATCCGCGGTGATGTCAACCCACCCGCCGCGGTCCACCCCGGCGGACCTGGCAGGATCGTCCCCATGAGCGCGCAAACCCTCGACGGCAAGGCCACACTCGCCACCATCAAGCAGGAGCTCAGGGGCAGGGTGGCGGCGCTCGCCGAGCGGGGGATCGTGCCGGGGCTCGGGACCGTGCTGGTCGGGGACGATCCGGGCAGCGCGTGGTACGTGGGCGCCAAGCACAGGGACTGCGCCGAGATCGGCGTGACCAGCATCCGTCGGGACCTGCCCGCCACAGCCACGCAGGCGGAGGTCGAGTCGGTCGTCGACGAGCTCAACGCCGACCCCGCGTGCACCGGCTTCCTCGTGCAGCAGCCGACGGGGCTGGACGAGTTCGCGATCCTCTCACGGGTCGACCCCGCCAAGGACGTGGACGGGCTGCACCCGTACAACCTCGGCTGCCTCGTCATGAACCGCGCCGCGCCGCTGCCCTGCACGCCGGTGGGCATCGTGGAACTGCTGCGGCGGTACGAGGTGCCGATCGCAGGGGCGCACGTCACCGTCGTCGGGCGCGGTCTCACCGTCGGTCGTCCCCTCGGCCTCATCCTGACCCGCAGGTCCGAGAACGCGACCGTCACCCTCTGCCACACGGGCACCCGGGATCTGGCAGCCCAGGTGCGCCAGGCCGACATCGTGGTCGCCGCCGCCGGCGTCCCCGGCATCATCACCGCGGACATGGTCAAGCCGGGCGCGGCGGTCCTGGATGTCGGTGTCTCTCGCGTGGACGGCAAGATCGCCGGCGACGTGGCGAGCGACGTAGCGCAGGTGGCCGGCTGGGTCGCGCCCAACCCCGGCGGCGTCGGCCCGATGACCCGCGGCATGTTGCTGCGCAACGTGGTCGAGGCGGCCGAGCGCGCGGCGGGTCTCGCCTGAGGGCGGGGACATGACCGCGTCCACCATCAGGTCACGGGGCCTCGGCATGTGGTTCCCACCTGCCGTGCTGCTGCTGGCGGGGTGGGTGGTCGTGGTCGTGGCCGGGCGCGCCCTGATCGGGGGGATCCTGATGGGCGCGGCCTTCGTGCTGGCTGCGGCGCTGCGCGCCTGGCTGCCGGAGTCGCGCGCGGGGGGATTGCTCATCCGGTCGCGCCGGGTGGACGTGGCGCTGTATGTGCTCGCGGCGGCGACCGTACTGCTCGCCTTCGTCGCCGTGGACCTGCGCCCCCGCCCCTGAATCGTCCCTCGCGGACGCCGATGAACAACGATGTACGGCAAAGGGCCGCCACCTCGAGTCGAGGTGACGGCCCTTGCCGGCGGCCGGTCGTGGGATGACGCAGCCGGCGAGATCCGCGGAGGGGTCAGATCAGGCCGAGCTGCTTGACCGCGTCGCGCTCTTCGACGAGCTCCGCGACGGATGCGTCGATCTTGGCGCGCGAGAAGTCGTCGATGTCCAGGCCCTGGACGATCTCCCAGTCGCCGTTCTTGGTGGTGACGGGGAAGGAGCTGATGATGCCCTCCTGGACCCCGTACGAACCGTCGGACACCACGGCCATCGACACCCAGTCGTTCGCGGCCGAGCCCTTCAGCCAGTCGCGGGCGGCGTCGATCGTCGCCGAGGCGGCGGACGCGGCCGAGGACGCGCCGCGGGCCTCGATGATGGCGGCGCCGCGCTTGGCGACGGTCGGGATGAAGTAGTTCTCCAGCCAGTCCTGGTCGCCCACGGTCTGCGCGGCGTTCTTGCCGGAGACCTCGGCGTGGAACAGGTCGGGGTACTGCGTCGCCGAGTGGTTGCCCCAGATCGTCATCTTCGTGATCTCGGTGACCGGCACGCCGAGCTTGGCGGCGAGCTGGCTGATCGCGCGGTTGTGGTCGAGGCGCGTGAGGGCCGAGAAGCGCTCCTTGGGGATGTCGGGCGCGTTGCTCATCGCGATGAGCGCGTTGGTGTTGGCCGGGTTGCCGGTGACGCCGATGCGGATGTCGGACGCCGCGTGGTCGTTGAGGGCCTTGCCCTGGCCGGTGAAGATCGCGCCGTTGGCCTCGAGCAGGTCGCCGCGCTCCATACCCTTCGTGCGGGGGCGGGCGCCGACCAGGAGGGCGAGGTTCGCGCCGTCGAAGATCGTGTTGGGGTCGTCACCGATCTCGACGCCGGCGAGGGTGGGGAACGCGCAGTCGTCCAACTCCATGACGACGCCTTCGAGCGCCTTGAGGGCGGGCGTGATTTCGAGGAGTCGCAGCTGGACCGGGGTGTCGGGGCCGAGGAGAGCGCCGCTGGCGATCCGGAAAAGCAGGCTGTAGCCGATCTGACCGGCGGCGCCGGTGACGGCGACCTTGACGGGGGTCGTGCTCACGATTTCATCGCCCTTTCGCAGGTGAGAACTCTGACGCGGGACCTCCGCGGCCACGTCGGGAGCCCGGCGACGTCGCGGAGCGCATGGGCGGTGCGCGTGGACCGTGGGTGACCCGCGATCCAGGGACACGCGTCCCATGCTCGTGTCGAACTTACCAGCCGGGGCGCGAGCGTCAGCGGGATCGGTAAGGACCGGCCGGGCGTTCCATCACACCCGCGGTCGGCGTGGCTCGCAGCTCAGCGACGTGGCGCTCGCAGGTCAGCGGCGCGGCGCTCGCAGGTCAGGAGGCCCGCGCTCGCAGGTCAGGAGGCCCGCGCTCGCAGGTCAGGAGGCGGGCCGGAACCCCGGGATCGAGGTGCCCAGCCACGCGAACACCTTGGGCGTCTCGGCCTTCCACAGGTCCCAGCGGTGCCCGCTGTCGAGCAGCACGACGCTGTTCACGGAGGTAGGCGGGCGGACCGCGTCCAGGAACGCGCGAATGTCCGGCCAGAACGGACTCTGCTGGCCGGCCTGGACATACATGGCGACCGCGGGAGGCTTGGCCTTCATCTGGGCGGTCAGGTCGTACCGCGCCGCGAGCGGGCTGCCGCTGGGCCACGGCGCCCCCGTCGCGAAGTCGGGTTTGACGTAGCCCCCGAGGCTCGCGATCGCGCCGAACGTCTCACTGTGGTGGATGCCCATGAGGGTGGCGCAGTAGCCGCCGGCCGAGTAGCCGAGCGCCGCCCAGGCGTCGCGGGCGGGTTCGACACGGAAGTGGTCGCGAATGAACTGCGGGACGTCCTTGCTGACCCACGTCTCCGCCTGCGCTTTGCCGGGCGGGGCATCGACGCACTCGCTGTCGTACGTCGCGGGGATCGTGAACTGCGGCGCGACGAGGATGCTCTCCCGGATGCGGCCGCCGGCGACGGCCTGGTCCAGCAGCGCTGGGGCGTTCATCTTCGAGGTCCAGCCCGACGGCGACCCGGGGAATCCATGGAAGGCCTCCATCACCGGATAGCGTCGGTCGCGGGCGGCCGGGTCCTCGTACGACTGGGGCAGGTAGACCTCGATCTGGCCGGTCAAGCCGCTGGCGGGGCCGGTGTAGGTGTACTTCTGCAGGCGCGTGCCGGGGGAGGGGAGCGGGGGGTACGAGGTCGGGGCCGGCGCGATGGGGGACGCTCCGGCCACCGGCGCGGCGGCCGCCAGCGCAGCGTCGTCGCCCTGCTGGTCGGTCTGTGTCTGGGGGGCGGCGCCGAGAAGGTCGGACCACGAGGAGTACCAGCCGTTGGAGGCGTTCAAATACGTCGCCACGGAGGTGACCACGAGGACGTTCACGACGGCGAGCAGACCGATGCGAGCGAGGAGTCTCGGCCAGGATCCGGCGAGCCGGGGCAGCAGCCAGACCGCCAGGCCGAACGCTGCCGCCGCGATCACCGCCATGAGCAGGGTGAACGGCGTGCCCGTGAGCTCCACGTGAGCCTCCTATCCCCTGTTCACATCGACCAGCGCATCGGTGCACTTGAGAGGCAACGGCCGGTGGGGTCGTCGGCGGAGCGGCTCGTGGGCGTGGCTCGTGGATCGTGACGGGGGGCGGCGAGGTGCAGAGTCACCGAGTCGCCGCTGCTAGGTGCCCGCGTCGCGGGGGCCGCGGTCGTGCTGGGCGTACGAGGCGCGCGCCTCGTCCAGGTCGGCGCCGGAGACCACCTTGACGGCATACAGGTCGGTGACGTCGACGGGCAGAAGCCGCATCTCGTCGCGCTGTACGGCGAGCTGCAGGCCGCGCTCGAAGAAGTCGAAATCGTCGCTGCGGGTCAGGTGCTCCAGCACGAGTGCCTTGTCGGCCGGCGTGAGACCACCCATGCCGATCGCCTCACCGGTCGTCAGCTCCGGGGGGATGGCGCCGGAGATGTCGCAGATGATGCCGCCTTCGAGGCACTCCCGGTAGCGCATCCGGCCGTCGCCCGCCTGGTGGTCGGGCATGGCGGCGACCGCGGACGTGCCGCCGTAGACGCTGGCCGCCAGCCGCGTCAGGACGTCCGGGTGGAAGACGAGGTCGCCGGTCATCCAGTAGAACGGGCCGCTGCCCGACTCGACGAGGGCGCGCCGAAGGCTCTTGCCGGTGTTGGTCTCCCGGTATGACTCGTTGAAGACGAACGCCACGCCGTCCACGTGGCGCACGATCTTCTCGAACTGGTGGGTGACGACGACCGTGATGCGGGCCCGGTCGGCGAAGATGCGGCGCACGTTCTCGACCTGCTGCTGCAGGATCGTACGCCCGTTGGGGAGGGTGCTGAGCGGCGTCGGGGCGTAGGGCCCGCGCCTCTCGTCCATACCGAGGGCGAGGATGGCGACGTCGATCTCACGCACGGCGTACTCCAGGCGGCGAGGGGGCGGGGGTGTGGGCCGCCGGGATTCGCACGGTGCGGCCGTGGCCAGACCATATCAGCGGCGGCCCGATGGCGAAGGTCCGTGAAAGATCACGCCTGCGATGCGCAGGGTGACGGTCTGACCGGCCTGCTCGGCTCGGTAGTCGCCGCCCGCGGGGTCGGTCAGCAGCGTCAGGCGGGTTAGGCAGGTGGTCTGGGTATGTCGTCAGGCGCTGGGTCGCGCACGAGTGACCGGGGCACCACTCGTTGGATGCCGGCCACCGAGTCGAGCCCGGTGTCGAGACTCACGATCTGCGTGAATCCGGCCAGAAGGGCCGTGGCGACGTGGACCGCGTCCCGGCCGCCGACTCCGCCGGAAGCGACCAGATCGACGGCCCTGGCGAGGACCTTCTCATCGAAGGCGTGAAGGGTGCATAGGTCGCCCACATGGCGCGCTTCCTCAACCGCCTGCGCTCTCGTCGTGCGGCGCATCCGGTGGAAGAGGAACTCCTGGACCAGCTCGACGCTGGCGTGGACGGCGAGGTCGCCGCTGGCGACGAGGCGTAGCAGGGCCACGCACTCCTCCCGCGCCGGGTGGGGGCCTCCGACGGCGTAGACGAGAACGTCGGTGTCGAGGAAGACGGCCGTCACGGGAGGCGCCGAGCCAGGTCACGCTCCAGCTCGGCTTTGACCTCGGGCCAATCGGGTTCCGGGGTGGCGTCGCGGCCCGCCAGGTCGAGGAGCCCCCGAGCGGCCTGCATGTGGATGTCGACCTCTGCCGGGTACCGCAGGTCGATGGCCTCGCGAACCAGGGCCCCGATGCTTCGTCCGGTCGCCGCCGACTCCCGGGAAAGGCGATCGAACCGCTCCTGATCCAGCAGCACTTGAAGACGCCGTTCGAGGACTGACATGTGCAGAAATTAGCATGTGCAGACGTGTGCAGGTCTCTTCGGGCGCTGCCGCCCGATGACCTGGTCGACGGCGTTGGTCGGGAAGCGTGAATCTGATCCGGATCAGCGGATGATGTCGGCCGCGTTGATCTCGATGTCGTGGCCTGCGATGTGCAGAGTGACGGTCTCGCCGGCCTGTTCGGTTCGGTAGTCGCCCTCGGCGGGGTCGGTCAGGAGCGTCAGGCGGGGCGTACGCTCGCGATCGATGATCAGGTAGTTCGGAATGTCCACGCTCGCGTAGTCCAGCCGCTTGCGCCCCAGGTCGTCCTCCCGGGTCGCTGGAGAGAGCGCTTCTGCGACCAGCGAGATGTCACGGGGGTCGAGTGGGTGGTGATCCAAATCTGCTCTTGGCCGCAGCAGGACGAAGTCGGGAATGCGGTAGGTCAGCGGTGCTTCTGGCCTGACGCTGACATCGGAATCCTGCTGATAGCTCCACGACGGCCCCAGCGCTAACGCGAGGAGTAGTTGCAGTCGGCTGGTAGCGTCGCGATTGCGGGGGCGCTCGGAGGGGCTCATGAGCGGGACGCCGTCGACGAGCTCGTACCGTTCCTCGCGCTGGGACCAGTCGTGCGCCCATTCGTCATGGGTGACCTGGTGCTCGAGCGTGACGAGACGGTGGGCTGTGCTCAGTGGGATGGTCTGGCTCATGACGGGTTCCTCCTCCCGGGGCTCTCAGTATGGGCGGGCCGGCTGACGGCTCGTCAACTGCAGCGTCGTCACTGCAGCGTCGTCGGCCCAGGATCTGCTCGGGAGGCTACGAGACATCGGTACGAGGAGGTGTCGCGCTTCGGCCTCCTGTGGACGAAGTGGTCCAGGAGCGAGGGGTTGTGGATACTGCCCCGATGGCGACGGATCCGTCGAACAAGGTGCCGTGCGTGAGTCAGCGGAAGAGCTCGTCGGCCTGGAGGGTGATGTCGTGGCCCGCGATGTGTAGCGTCACGCAATCCCCGGCGCTCTCGCCGCGGTAGTCCCCATCACCCGGCTCGGTCAGCAGGGTGAAGCGCGGGTGGTGGCGGCGGTCGATGATGAGGTAGTTCGGGATGGCGACGCTGGCGTAGTCGCGGCGCTTTCGCCCGAGGTCTTCCTCGCGGGTGGAGGGGGAGAGGGCTTCGACGACGAGAGCGATGGGTGCCGGGTCGAGGGGGAGGTCGCGCGTCGCGGCGTGGCGTTGGACGACCAGGTCCGGGACGCGGTACGTCGGGCGCGGTCCGGCGGTGATGCGCACCCCGACGCCTGGAAGGCACCGCCAATCGTTGCCGAGCTCGCCGCGCAGGTAGAAGGCCAGCTCGCTTGTCGCTTCGACATTGTCGGGGTGTGCGGGTGGGGTCATGAGCGGGATGCCGTCGACAAGCTCGTACGTCTCCGCGCGCGTGGTCCACTCGTCGACCCATTCCTCATGGGTAACGGGGTGGTCGACGGCGACGAGGCGTGCGGTGGTCGTCTCAGGCATCGCACCGGGGACGATGGGCAGCGTCTGGCTCATGACGGGTTCCTCCTCCCGGGGCTTTCAGTATGGGCGGGCCGCCTGACGCGTCGTCAACCGCAGCGGGCGCCAACTCGGCGGGTCATCGGGAGGCTACGACCAAGACGTACGGATGCGCCGTCGCGCGGTGGAGCCCTGTGGACAGGACACCGGCGGGGGCGGGTTGTGGACGCTGGCGGGGGCGGGCTGTGGACGCCGGCGGGGGCGGGCTGTGGACGCCGGCGGGGGCGGGCTGGGGATGCTGGCGGGCACTCGGGTGCCCCGGATCGCACGCCATCCGGGGCTGGTGTCCGCGGCCACCAACGCGGTCAGCGGATGATGTCGGCCGCGTTGATCACGATGTCCAGGCCTGCGAGCCGTTGGGTGATGGTCTCTCCGGCCTGCTGGGCTCGGTAGTCGCCGTCCGCGGGGTTCGTGAGCAGCGTCAACCGGGGCGTGTGGTCGCGGTCGATGATCAGGTAGTTCGGGATCCCCACGCTCGCGTAGTCCCGCCGCTTGCGCCCGAGGTCCTCCGCGCG
>CAKUSI010000009.1 GCA_934678955.1 uncultured Austwickia sp.
CGACCGCGCTCCTGACCGACCTCAACGCCCTGGACCGGGAGCTGACGCAGGGGCTGGCGTCGTGCACCAACAAGACCCTGGTGACCGCCCACGCGGCGTTCGGCTATCTCGCCGACCGGTACGGCCTCACGCAGCACCCCATCGCCGGCCTGTCCCCCGAGCAGGAGCCGAGCGCCGCCCGGATGGCCGAGATCGCCTCCTTCGTCCGCGCCAACTCCGTGAGGACCATCTACACCGAGACCCTCGTGAGCCCCGCGATCGGGCAGACGCTGGCCAAGGAAACCAACGTCGCGACCGCCGTGCTCGACCCCCTCGAGGGCCTGAGCGACGCCTCGGCGGGCTCGAACTACCTTGAGGTCATGCGCGCGAACCTCGCCACCCTCAAGAAGGGCCAGCCCTGCCCGTGAGCCATTCCGCGCCACCGGCGCGCCCCGACTCGCCGACCCCCGCCGCGGGGCCGGTCGGTGGCGGCGAACGCGCGAGTTCCCGCAGGACGGTCATCGACCTGCGCGGAGCCAGCTTCGGTTACGCCGGAACGCCCGTCGTCTCGGACCTGGACCTGACCCTGCGGCAGGGCGAGTCCCTGGCGCTCCTCGGCGCCAACGGCTGCGGCAAGTCCACCCTGGTGCGGGGCCTGCTCGGGCTCAACGAGCGCCTGGGCGGCCACGTCGAGATCCTGGGCGAACGGCCGGACCGGCTCACCCGGCGCGGCCGGATCGGGTATGTCCCCCAACGCCACACGCTGTCCACGTCCGTCGTCGCGACCGTCGGCGAGATCGTCGCGATCGGCCGGCTCCCCCGGCTGCCCCTGGTGGGCCGCTTCCGGGCCCGCGACCGGCAGATCGTCGCCGAGGCGCTCGACCTCGTCGGGTTGGGCGGTATGCAGCGCCGGGACGTCACCCACCTGTCCGGAGGTCAGCAGCGGCGTGTCCTCGTGGCGCGCGCTTTGGCCTCCCAGCCGGAACTCCTGATCATGGACGAGCCCACCGCGGGCGTCGACGAGGAGCATCAGCGGGTGATCGCTGCGGCGATGCGCCGCCTGGCCGCCGACGGCGTGGCCATCCTCACCGTGACCCACGAGCTCGACGCGCTGGCGGACGCGGTCGACCGCGCGGTCGTGATGGAGGCCGGCCGGATCGTGTTCGACGGCCCACCGCAGGCGGTCTCGTCGTCGGCCCCCGGCGCGCTCCACCACTGCGACCACCACGAGGACGACGAAGCCCTGGAGCCGCACGAGATCCCGCGGGCCGGCGTCCCGCTGCGCGACCTGCACCTGCCGATCGGGGACGCGTGATGGCGCAGATGCTCTCATACGACTTCATGCAGCGGGCACTGCTCGCGGCGCTGCTCGTCGGCTGCGCCGCCCCGCTCGTCGGGGTGTTCCTGGTGCAGCGGCGCCTCTCGCTCATCGGAGACGGTATGGGCCACGTGGCGCTCGCCGGCGTGGCGATCGGCGTGCTGACCGGCCAGCAGCCGGTGCTGACCGCCCTGGTCGTCGCGGTGGTCTGCGCGGTGGCGATCGAGCTCGTCCGGGCCGCGGGTCGGACCAGCGGCGACGCCGCCCTGGCGATCATGTTCTACGGCGGCATCGCCCTCGGCGTGCTCCTGATGTCCCGCGCCCCTTCCGGCGCGTCCGCCCTGACCGCCTACCTCTTCGGCGCGATCACCACCACCACGACAACCGACCTGGCTGCGTTCGCTGTCCTCGCCGCCGTGGTCCTCACGACGACGCTCCTTCTGCGGCCCCGCCTCTTCGCCGTCGCCAACGACGAGGAGTACTGCAAGGCCGTGGGCCTGCGCGTCACCGCCCTCAACCTCACGCTCGCGATTCTCACGGCGGTCACGGTCGTGCTGTCGATGCGGGTAGTCGGGTTGCTGCTGATCAGCGCGCTCATGATCGTCCCCAACGCGACCAGCCAACTCGTGGCCCGCAGTTTCCGCTCCGGCATGGTGATCGCGACCGTGCTCGGGATCGCCTGCGCGCTCGGCGGGGTGACGGGCTCCTACTACCTCAACACCCCCTCCGGCGCGTCGATCGTCGTTCTGGCGGTCGGCGTGTTCGCCGTCGTCGCGAGCGTCACGTTCGTGCGGGACTGGGTCCGCGGCAACGGATCGGCCCGCAGAGCGAGCGGGTGAACGCGATGGTCGAGCGTCGGATGACACGGCAACGCCGCGCGGTCGAGGAGACGCTGGGCGCCGCACCGGAGTTCGTCTCCGCGCAGGCGCTGCACGCGAGGCTGCGCGAGGCCGGCCAGTCCGTGGGGCTCGCGACCGTCTATCGCGCCCTCGCTACGCTCGTGGCGGACGGTCGCGCGGACGTCGTACGCCTGGCCGACGGGGAGGCCCTCTACCGGAGGTGCTCCACCACCGCGCACCATCACCACCTCGTCTGCCGCCGGTGCGGCTCCACCGTGGAGATCGAAGCGCCCCAGGACGAATCGTGGATCTCCTCGCTGGCGGAGCGTCACGGCTTCACCGACGTGGAGCACGTGCTGGAGATCTTCGGGGTCTGCGGCAGCTGCGCCGAGGGCGGCCGCTGATCCCGTTTTCGATCGATGGCGGGTTCGATCGATGGCAGTCCCCTCGCGCCGATGCCGGCCTGGTTCCGCGCATCACGGCCCGGCCGTTCGCGGGTCCTCAGGCGCGATCCTGGGACGCCATGCGCGACCTTGGGACGCCATGCGCGACCTTGGGACGCCATGCGCGACCTTGGGGCGCCATGCGCGATCGCGGGCTCAGGCTACGGTGAGGGCATGCCGAAGCTCACACCGACCAGCCAGTCCGACGCGACGCTGCAGGTCCTGGCGGATCTGCCGGTGACCAAGGAGGCCACGACCTCCCGCGTGCTGCTCAACACCCCGCTCATGCGCGTGGTCACGTTCGCCTTCGACGAGGGCCAGGTGCTCACCGAGCACACGTCGCCGCGCGCCGTCGCGTGCACGGTCCTTCACGGCACCCTCCGTTTCGTCGTGGACGGCACGCCGTATGACATGAGCGCGGGCGACCTCGTCTACCTCGCGCCCGGCGCCCGGCACTCGGTCGAGGCGACCTCGCCGTGCCACCTTCAGTTGGTGATGGTCGACACCGAGGCGCCCGCCGAGTCCTGAGCGAGCCGGGGCCCGCCCGGGCCCGGGGACGAAGCGTGCTCAGTGCACGAGCTTGAGGCCCACCACGCCGGACACGATCAGCAGCAGGCACAGCAGCCGCAGGGCTGTGGCGGGCTCGCCGAGGAACACCATCCCGTACGCGGCGGTGCCGATCGCGCCGATGCCGACCCAGACGGCGTAGGCCGTGCCCACGGGCAACGACTTGAGCGCGTACGCCAGCCCGGCCATCGAGATCACGATCGCGACCCCGAACACGACCGTCGGAGCCAGGCGGCGGAACCCGTCGGTCTGCGCCAGGGCCACCGCCCACACGGTCTCGAACATCCCTGAGATCACGAGCACGACCCATGCCATGACGTCTCACCATGCCTTCGCATGCCTCGACCGTCGTCTCACCGGGTACGGCGGGCCACTCGTCCGGGAACCCTGGAGCAGGGCGTCCTGATCAGGCTAGCAAAACGCCCGCGCACGGCCGTGGCCCCCGGCGAAGCGCCGGGGGCCACGAACCGTGATGTGTGAGCGGTGGGCTCAGCTCTGCTCGGCCGAGGCCCCGCCACCGCCGGAGACCCCGCCCAGGTGCTCCGGGCTCACCTCGCTGGCGCTGCCGGGCGCGTGGTCCGGCACCGGAACCGGCTCCAGCTCCTTGGGCGTCCCCTTGAACGTGAACGCCGTTTCGCTGCCTTCCGGGGCCACGTCGACCAGGACCAGCTCGCCCGCGCCGATCTGCCCGTACAGGATCTGCTCGGACAGCATGTCCTCGATGTCCCGCTGGATCGCGCGGCGCAGCGGCCGGGCGCCGAGCACGGGGTCGTACCCCTTCTTCGCGAGCAGTTCCTTGGCCGCCTGCGTGAGCTCGATGCCCATGTCCTTGTCGCGCAGCCGCTCGTCGAGGCGGGCGATCATCAGATCCACGATCTGAACGATCTCCTCCGGCGTCAGCTGCGGGAACACGATGATGTCGTCCACGCGGTTGAGGAACTCGGGCCGGAAGTGCTGCTTCAGCTCGTCCTGGACCTTGTTCTTCATCTTCTCGTACTTGCTGCCGGTGTCCCGGTCGGGCGCGAAGCCGAGGCTGACCGCCTTGGAGATGTCCCGGGTGCCGAGGTTCGTGGTCATGATGATCACGGTGTTCTTGAAGTCCACGACGCGGCCCTGGGAGTCGGTCAGGCGGCCGTCCTCCAGGATCTGCAGCAGGGAGTTGAAGATGTCCGCGTGCGCCTTCTCGACCTCGTCGAACAGCACGACCGAGAACGGCTTGCGGCGCACCTTCTCGGTGAGCTGGCCGCCCTCCTCGTACCCGACGTAGCCGGGCGGGGAGCCGAACAGCCGCGACACGGTGTGCTTCTCCGCGAACTCGGACATGTCGAGCGTGATCAGGCTGTCCTCGTCGCCGAAGAGGAACTCCGCGAGCGCCTTGGCCAGCTCCGTCTTGCCGACGCCCGTGGGGCCGGCGAAGATGAACGACCCGCCGGGCCGACGCGGGTCCTTCAGGCCCGCGCGGGTGCGCCGGATCGCCTGCGACAGCGCCTTGATCGCGTCGTCCATGCCGACGATCCGCTTGTGCAGCTCGTTCTCCATGTTGAGCAGCCGCGTGGACTCCTCCTCGGTGAGCTTGAACACCGGGATGCCCGTCGAGGCGGCCAGCACCTCGGCGATCAGCTCGTCGTCGACCTCGGCGATCACGTCCATGTCGCCGCTCTTCCACTCCTTCTCCCGGCGCGCCTTGGCGTCGATGAGCTGCTTCTCGTCGTCGCGCAGCTTGGCGGCCTTCTCGAAGTCCTGCCCGTCGATCGCCGCCTCCTTCTCGCGGCGCACGTGCGCGATCTTCTCGTCGAACTCGCGTACGTCCGGCGGAGCGGTCATCCGGCGGATACGCAGCCGCGCGCCCGCCTCGTCGATGAGGTCGATGGCCTTGTCCGGCAGGTACCGGTCGTTGATGTAGCGGTCGGCCAGGTTCGCGGCCGCGACCAGCGCCGCGTCCGTGTACGACACCCGGTGGTGGGCCTCGTACCGGTCGCGCAGCCCCTTGAGGATCTCGATGCTGTGCGGCAGCGTCGGCTCGGCCACCTGGATCGGCTGGAACCGCCGCTCCAGCGCCGGGTCCTTCTCGATGTGCTTGCGGTATTCGTCCAGCGTCGTCGCGCCGACGGTCTGCAGCTCGCCGCGGGCCAGCATCGGCTTGAGGATGCTCGCCGCGTCGATCGCGCCCTCGGCGGCGCCCGCCCCGACGAGCGTGTGGATCTCGTCGATGAACAGGATGATGTCGCCGCGGGTGCGGATCTCCTTGAGGACCTTCTTCAGCCGTTCCTCGAAGTCACCGCGGTAGCGGGACCCGGCGACCAGCGCGCCGAGGTCGAGCGTGTAGATGTGCTTGTCCTTGAGGGTCTCGGGGACCTCGCCGCGCACGATGTCCTGGGCCAGGCCCTCCACGACGGCGGTCTTGCCGACGCCGGGCTCGCCGATCAGGATCGGGTTGTTCTTCGTGCGGCGGGACAGCACCTGCATGACCCGCTCGATCTCCTTGCTGCGCCCGATGACCGGGTCGAGCTTGCCCTCCCGGGCGGCCTGCGTGAGGTTGCGGCCGAACTGGTCGAGCACGAGCGACCCCGCGGGCGTGCCCTCCTGGGTCGACTGCCCGCCGACGCCGGCGGCCGCGGTCTCCTTGCCCTGGTAGCCGGACAGCAACTGGATCACCGTCTGGCGCACGCGCGAGAGGTCCGCGCCCAGCTTGACCAGCACCTGCGCGGCCACGCCCTCGCCCTCGCGGATGAGGCCGAGGAGGATGTGCTCGGTGCCGATGTAGTTGTGGCCGAGCTGCAGGGCCTCCCGCAGGCTCAGCTCCAGCACCTTCTTGGCGCGCGGCGTGAACGGGATGTGCCCGCTCGGCGCCTGCGTCCCGGTGCCGATGATCTCCTGGACCTGCTCGCGCACCGCGTCCAGGGAGATGCCGAGGCTCTCCAGGGCCTTCGCGGCGACGCCTTCACCCTCGTGGATGAGGCCGAGCAGGATGTGCTCCGTCCCGATGTAGTTGTGGTTGAGCATGCGCGCTTCTTCCTGCGCAAGCACGACCACCCGACGCGCCCGGTCGGTGAACCGTTCGAACATGAAAACCCGCTCCTGCCTCTCGAGTTACCTCGATGGTATCCGTGCCTATCACTACCCCTTCCCCGTTGCCGGGCTCGTATGCCCCGGCGGGGTAGGCATCTGAGAGTTGTCAACGTCCCCGGTCGGCTGGGGATTCCATGCTCTGAGTGCTTGTGGTAAAGGGCCTTGTGACGAGGGCTTGTACGAGCGGCGCGGATCGGGGGCGTGTGACAGCATGCTCGGCGTGACCCCCGAGCCTGCCCCACACGACCTCGATCTCGACATCGACCCGGACCACCCCGTCGTGGACGTCGCCTGGCTCGCGGCGCGGATCGGCGCGCCGGGCCTGCTCGTGCTCGACGCCAGCATCCCCCCGTACGGCCCCGCCAGGGTCAGGATCCCCGGCGCGCGCCGATTCGACCTCGAGGGCGGGATGTCCGACCACACCGCCTCGCTCCCGCACACGATGGTCGACCCGGAGGCGTTCGAGGCCGAGGCGCGGCGGCTCGGCGCGCGCGAGAGCGGGGTGGTCGTGCTGTACGACACCGCCGACCTGTTCTCCGCCGCGCGGGCGTGGTGGATGTTCCGCGCCATGGGGTTCACGCAGGTGGCCGTGCTGGCCGGCGGGATCGCGGCCTGGGCGAACGCCGGCGGAACCGTCGAGCCGTGGCCCGCCGACGAGGCGACCCGCGACGACGGCGGCGACTTCGTGGCCCGTCCGCGCCCCGGCCTGATCGTGGACGCGGACCACGTCGCGGACGCTCTGGCCCGCGACGACGTCCAGGTGATCGACGCGCGCTCGGCGCAGCGGTTCGCAGGCGGCGCCGGGGAGCCCCGGGCCGGCATGCGGGCGGGGCACATGCCCGGGGCGGTCAATCTGTTCTTCGGCGACCTGCAGGAGCAGGGCCGGCTGCTCCCCGTCGCGGAGCTGCGCGAGAAGGTCGCGGCGGCGGCGGACGGCCGGGAGTCGTTGGTGTTCACGTGCGGCTCGGGGATCACGGCCTGCGTGGACGCCCTGGCCGCGCACGTCGCGGGCTACCGCGACCTCGCGGTCTACGACGGAAGCTGGAGCGAGTGGGGCGCCGCGGACTCCGGGCGCCCGGTCGTGTCCGGCTGAGACGCGGGAGTCGAGGCGCGAGGCAGAGACTCACGCCTCACGGGCCGTGAGCCCCGCATGCCTGCCGGCGCGTCGGGCATTCAGGGCAGGGCCAGCCCGAGGCGCGGGTAGAGCAGGTCGTAGCCCTTGTCCAGGGCCTGGTACATCGCCTCGGAGCCATGCCCACCGCTCGGGAACTCCAGCGCGATCGTGTGCGCGCCGTCGCGCCGGGCCGCCTCGACGATCCGGCGCACCCCCGCCAGGTGCGCGTCGTCGTCCAGGGCCACCGAATAGACCGCCCAGGTCCCGCGCAGGTCCGCGCCCTCGTAGATGCGCGGCAGACGCTCCGCGTCGTAGGCGACCTGGTCGCCGCCGAAGTAGTCCGCCAGCGTCCGGTCCGGGTAGTCCGAGCCGGGGAACTCCTCGGGGCTGATCGACAGCACGTTGCCCCACACGTCCGGGTGCCGGGCGAAGAACCGCGCCGAGCAGAGCCCGCCGTTGGAGTAGCCGGACACCATCCACCCCTCGCGCTTCGCGCTGACGCGCAGGTGTTCGCGGATCCAGGCCACCACGTCGGTGTTGACATACGTCTCGACGTTGCCGAAGTACGTGGTGTCCATGCACAGCGTGTCCGCCATCGACTCCCCGGACTGGTCGGCCACCACCACGATCGGCGCGAGCCCGCCGTGCGCAGCGGCCTTCACGTCCAGGTAGTCGGCCACGTAGTTGACGTCCGGGGACCCCGGCTGGCCCATCATCATGACGACGACCGGAAGCACCGGGGGATCCTCGACGAGCGCCGCCGGCGGCAGGTAGAGCCCGGCGGGGCGCGCGGTGAAGCCGGAGACGGTGCCCGGGATCACGACCGCGCTTCGTCGCCCGACCGTCGGCATGCCGGGCGGGGGGTCCCAGGTGCGCGCGAGCGGCCCTTCTGGCTGCTCGTCGGGTGCCACGGGCCGGGCGAGTTCGTCCTCGTCCAGCACCGGCACGGTCGGCTTGCCCAGCAGGGCGCCGACGCTGGTCAGGACCCCGTATGCCGCGTTGACCCCCAGTGCACCCGCGACGAGGATCGGGAGGACGGCCAGCGTCGCCGCAACGCCGCGCCACCAAACCCGCCGCCGAGTGGCCGACGATCGGCCCGGATGGAGCCCGCGGCGCAGCCTGGTCAGGTTCGCGCCGACCAGGCCCAGGCCCGCGAACGCCGCCACCAGCCAGACCCGCGCGCTGGTCGGCAGACCGCCGGGCACCTGGCCCGCGAGGACGTCGACGATCAGGATCGCGAGGGCGCCCAGCGCCGCGCCGCCGGCCGTCCACGCCGCTGCCCAGGCCGACCACCTCGGGACGCCGCGCCGCCAGGCCAGCAGGGCGAGCGTGAGCACGAACGCGGCGGTGACGACCGTCCGTGAGACACCCGTGGTGATCGGCAGGGACAGCACCGAGAGCATCCAGGGCTCCTGCCAGATCCCGTAGCCCGCGCGGATCATGAGCCCGTCCCTCGGAGCTGGCTGCGCATCGCCCAGGCGACCTCCAGCGGGGAGTCGGACAGGTAAGCGCGGGCGACGGCATGGCCGATGGCGGGAAGGACGGCCGGGTCGGGATAGACGAGCCACAGGGAGCGATAGCGCGGCTGGAACTTCGACTTGAAGCGCAACAGTGAGCGGAACCCGTACACCGGTTCCAACTGACGCCCGAGGCGGTCGAGGATCGCGGTGAGCGGCCCGCCGAAGCCGCTCGGCGAGGGCGATTCGGCGACACGGGCGAGCGGCGCCCCCGAGAGGCTCAGCTCCACATACCCCTCCTCCTTGAGGTCCAGCGCGGCCTGGCCGATCAGCACCTCCATCGCGAACCTGAAGCCGCCGGACCGGCGGCGCATGAAGTCCAGCGTCCAGCCGACCCGCGCACCGCCTCGGTGGATCGGCAGCCACGAGGCGACGGCGTCGATCCGACCCGCGGCGTCGAGGCAGAGCAGCAACCGGACGTCCGGGTCGTCGAGTTCCTCCAGGCCGCCCAGGGTGAAGCCCATCTCGGGCAGGGTCTGCTCGGCCACCCACGCGGCCGAGATCTCCCGGACCTGGAGTCGCTGCGCGACGGACAATTCGTCCCAGGTGGCCCAGCGGGTGGTGAGCCCCTCCTTGCGGGCGTGGTTGAACGCGGTCCGGACGTCCTGGAACTTCTTGCCCTTGAACGCAAGGTCGGGTAGGTCCAGCACCGCCTCCTCGGCGATCGGCACGCGCTCCCAGCCTCGGCCCGCCAGGGCGTCGGCGAGCTCGGTGGTGGCCGAGTAGAAGCAGACGGTCCAGCCATGCTGATCGACGAAGGCGAGGAACTCCTCCAGGACGGCGTCGGCCGCCTCCGACGGCCCGACCGGGTCGCCGGTCGTCAGCACGACGCCGCCGGTGCGGCGGTAGGGGACGTATGAGGCGCCGTCGGTGCTGAACCAGTGCAGGTTGCCCTCCCACAGCCCCATCCAGGCCAGCGAGCTCCCGCCGTGGCGCACCAGGATGTCGCGGGCCCGGGCGATCTCCGCGGTGGCGGGCACGCTGCGGGCGAGGCTGACCAGCAGGGCCAGGATGATCGCGACCCAGGTCAGGACTCCGACCCAGGAGTAGAGCGCTGTGGCCGCCGGGCCGAGCGGGAGCAGCGTCGGGAAGGCGTCGGCGAGCGGCAGGAGGTATTCGAGGGGCACGAGCCGGCGCGGCGCATCCCAGAGCAGCCGTCCCGCCGTCGCGGGCTCGGTCCACTGGTCGGCGACCGCGAGCCCGCCGAGGACGTACGCGACGACGAGCGCCCCCAAGGCCGCCGCGATCCGCGCCGCGAGCCGCGGGACCACTCCCGGCGGCGAGGCGACGCCGAACCGGCCCCACGCGCGGATCAGCACCGTGATCACCACGAGGGGGGCGAGGCAGGGGAGGACGACGGTGACGACGTCGCCGACGCCCACCTGCGTGTCGTCGTCCCCGACCACCGAGACCAGCAGGCCAGCGAACGTCTCGACGAAGAAGACCGCGAGGACGCCCTGCACGACCGTGGCGAGCCACCAGGCGCTGCGCCGACCGCGTCGCAACCCGAGGGACGCCACCAGCAGGAGCGCCGTCGGGACGCAGGTCAGCAGCAGCAACCCGGGGTTGGGATCGGCCGTGAGCCGCAGGACCGCGCAATCGCGCAGCGCCTCGTCTGGAGGGCAACCACCGGAGATCTGGGCGACCGCCTCCGGGTCGGGCGCAGCGATGAAGGCCCCGAGGATGGACAACGGCCCGTCCCCGAAGCCGAGCATCGCTCCGATCAGCGGGCCGACGCCGCTGGCGGCGACGACGAGCGCGACCAGGACCCGGCGCTCATAGAGCGACCCCCGCGGGTTCACCTCCGGGCGGCGACGCCGGATCACCACCTCCCCGAACAGCAGACCGACGGCCGCCCCGGTCAGGGCGAAGAGCGAGACCGAGCCACCGTGGTACAGGACGGCGGTGACCAGGATCGTCCCCGCGCTGACGCGCAGGCGGCGGCGCCACAGCCGCGGGAGACAGGAGGTGGCCGCGGCCGCCGCGGCGAGGAACCCGATCGCGGGTCCGGGGATCGCGCTCGACTCGATGTCCGCGGACCACTCGGGGAATACGTCGGCGAAGGCCGCGCCGAAGGAGCCGGTGAGGATCGTGGCCCCGACCTGGCCGAACAGAACGCTGAACAGCAGCGTCACGCGGCCGAGGAGTCGCTCGCTCGGCGGCCCGAGCACGGCGAGCGCGGCGAGGTTCCAGAGCAGGGCCGGGGTCACCGGCGCATTGAGCGGGCCGGTGGGCAGCAGCAGGCTGGTCAGCGGCGTCCAGGGCGCCGACCCGGCGCTGCCCGGCCGGACCAGCGCGGCGTCGAGGGTCTCACGCGCGGCCATCGGCAGGAGATGGACCGCGACGGCGACCGCCACCAGCCAGACGAGGCAGGCTGTGGTCAGCGGCGCGGCGCGCAGGGCCACCAGGGCACGGGAGGCGACGGTCCGCGCGAGGAGGCCGATCCCGCCCGTGGACCGCGACTGATCGCCGTCCCCCTCCATGCCCGCCTCCTGCTCCCGCTGCCGCGGCGCCACTGTACGGCCCCGACGTCATGATCCCGCGGCCCGCGACCGCCAGATCGACCCGGGAGCCGTGAGCCTTAACGGATCGTCGCGCCGTGGGGATCGTCACGGGCCCACCGTTGCGCCACCACCGCGCAGGCCATCAGTTGCAGTTGGTGGAACAGCATGAGCGGAAGCACCAGCAGCCCGACCGGCTGCCCGGGGAACAGCACCACGGCCATCGGGAGCCCCGTCGCCAGCGACTTCTTCGTGCCGCAGAACTGGATCGCGATCTGGTCGCCACGGTCGAACCGGAGCGCTCGCGCGACCGCGAGGGTCCCCCACAGCACCGCCGCCAGCAGGACCAGCAGGATCGCCGTGAGCACGCCGATGTCGGCCCATCCGACCGTCGACCACATCCTTTCCACCATGCCTTTGCTGAACGCGGCATAGACGACGAGCACGATCACCCCACGATCCACATACTTCAGCCAGCGGTGGTTGGCCGCGAGCCACCCGGCGCTCCAGCGCCTGCTGAGCTGGCCGAGCACGAACGGGATCAGCAGTTGCAGGACCAGGTCGAGGATCGCGCCCCCCTGGAGTTCCAGCCGCGCTCCACTCGCGAGCAACACCAGGACGAGCAACGGGGTCAGCACGACACCGAGCAGGTTGCTCACCGAAGCGCTCACGATGGCCCCCGCCACGTTGCCCCCGGCGATCGACGTGAACGCGATCGAGGACTGCACGGTCGAGGGGATCGCGCAGAGGAACAGAATGCCGGCGTACAGCTCCGGGCTCAGCGCCCGCCCCTGCAGGGGCAGCAAGGCCAGCCCGAGCAGCGGGAACACCAGGTAGGTGAACGCCAGGATCACCGCGTGCAGCCGCCAGTGCGCGAGGCCCGCGAGGGCCTCGGCGGGCGCCAGCCGGCCGCCGTACATGAAGAACAGCACCGCGATGAGCACCCGGATCGCCCAGTCCAGGCCATGCGCCGCCCCGCCCGTCGCGGGCAGCAGGGTGGCGACCCCGACCGCGAGGAGAATCGCGAGCAGGAATCCGTCCGGCCGCCACCGGGAGGTCCAGGCGGGCAGGCGGCTCACTGCGCCGAGGCTCTTGGCACGGACTTCTCGGTGTCCGTGGTGTTGGCCGTCTTCTTGCTGGCCGTCTTCTTGCTGGCCGCCTTCTTCGCGGCTGCCTTCTTGGCCGCCGCGCGTGGCGAGACGGCCCTCGCCGCGGGCGGGGTCCCGGAGTCGCCCTCCTCGTCGGCCGCACCCTTCGTGCCGCTCTCGCCGTCGGCGGCCGCCGCCTGCCCGCGCGCCGCCTTGGCCCGCTCGACCGACGCCTGCAGCGCGGCGAGCAGGTCCACGACCTGGCCGGTGGACTCCTCCGGCTCGGCGGGCTCGGCCACCTCGCCGCCCGCGACCTTCGCCTCGACCAGCTCCTCGACGGCCTTGACGTAGTCGTCCTCGTAGTCGTCAGGGTCGAACTCGTCCGCGAGCGACTCGACCAGCAGGTCGGCCATCGCGACCTCGCGCTTCGTCGGTTCGGGGACGTCGGTGAGCACGTCGAAGTCCGCCGCGCGGATCTCGTCCGGCCACAGCAGGGTCTGCAGGACGATCACGTCGCCCCGGGCCCGCAGCACGGCCATCGTCATCCGCTGGCGCACGCTGACGGTGGCGACGGCCACGCGGTCGGTGTCCCGCAATGCCTGCAGCAGGAGCGCGTACTGCTTGGCCGCCTGCTTCTCGGGCTCCAGGTAATAGGAGCGGTCCAGCCAGATCGGGTCGATCTGGTCGGCGGGCACGAACTTCTCGACCGAGATCTCCTTGCTCGAGCGGTTCGGGAGCGAGGCCAGGTCCGTCTCGGTCAGGACGACCATGCGTCCGTCCTGCGTCTCATACCCCTTCGCGATGTCCGCGTACGCGACCTCCTCGCCGTCGGCTTCCGCGACCCTGCGGTAGCGGACGCGGGACCCGTCGCTGGCCCGCACCTGACGGAACTGCAAGTCGTGGCTCTCCGTCGCCGAGTACATCCGGACCGGCACGGTCACCAGGCCGAACGAGACGGCCCCCTTCCACATCGCGCGCACCCGCCCATCGTGACACGGCTCCCGCCCGGCGC
This sequence comes from uncultured Austwickia sp., assembly GCA_934678955.1. Next base: position 13,448 of record CAKUSI010000009.1, read on the forward strand.
ACCCCCGCGTCCCTTCGGGCGCCCGCTCACCCGACGCGACGCGCGTCCGCTTCGCGTCGTGAATGATGGGCCCATGCTGCCGATGCTGGCCGTCCGGGCGACCAGGCCCCCGGCAGGTCCCGAGTGGGTCCACGAGGTGAAGTGGGACGGGATGCGCGCGATGGCGGATCTGCGGGACGGCCGCGTTCGCCTCTCCAGCCGCAGCGGCGCCGACGCCACCGACCGGTTCCCGGAGCTGGCGCGGCTCGGCGAGCAGCACGAGGACGTCCTCTTGGACGGCGAGCTGTGCTCCCTGCACCGCGGGGTGCCCTCGTTCGCCTCCCTCGCCGAGCGGATCCCCGTGAAGGACCGGGCGACAGCGCTGGCGTTGGCCCAGGTCGAGCCGGTCACATACCTGATCTTCGACCTGTTGCGCCTGAACGGCACGGAGCTCACGACACTGCCCTGGCGCAAGCGTCGCGAGCTGCTCGAACGGCTCGACCTACATGGGCCGCGGTGGTCCGTCCCGGGGGTGCACGCCGACGGCGAGGCGCTCTTCGCGGCGACCCACGACCAGGGCCTGGAAGGCACGGTCAGCAAGCGGCGGGACTCGATCTACCTGCCCGGCCAGCGCAGCCAGAACTGGCTGAAGGCGCCGCACCGGCCGCAGCTCTCCTGCCTGGTCGGAGGCTGGACCGCCGAGCCCGGTTCCACGAGCCGGATCGGGTCGTTGCTGGTGGGCCGCCCGACGCCGGGCGGGATGCGGTATGTGGGACGCGTCGCCGACGGCCTCGCCGAGCGCAGCCAGGTCGACCTGATGGCCGAGCTGCGCCCTCGGCGGCGCGCGACCAGCCCGTTCTCCGAGGACCTGACCGCCGTGGACCTGACCGCCGTCGACAGCGCCGACGTCACCTGGGTGGAACCGGTCGTGGTCGTCGACGTCCGCTCGCTGGGCATGGCGGGTCTGTCCGGCGCCGGCAAGCTCCGGCGGCCGAGTTACCTGCGGATGCGGCCGGACCTGAACCGCGACGCGCTCCTGGAGGAGTGGGACACCGAGTCCGGATGGTGGGGCACGTGAGTCTGCCCCCCGGCGGAGGCCGGCCCGCTCGTCGAACTCCCGACCCGGCCGCTCCCCCGGCCCGGTGACGGAGCCGCCACGGATCCGGGTGTCCGTCGGGGACCGGACGCTGGTGCTGTCGAGCCTCGACAAGGTGCTCTACCCGGCGACGGGCACCACGAAGGCCGAGGTGCTCGCCTACCTGGCCGCCGTGTCCCCGGCGTTGCTGGCGCAGCTCGCCGACCGACCGGTCACGCGCGTGCGCTGGCCGCACGGGACCGCCGACCACTCCTTCTTCGAGAAGAACGCGCCCGCCGGGACGCCCGCCTGGATCCCCACCGTCACCCTCGACTCGCCGGGGTCGCGCCGTGGCGAGCGGGTGCGCTATCCGCTCGTGCGCGAGTTGGCCGCTCTGACGTGGCTGGCGAACCTGTCCGCCCTCGAACTGCACGTGCCGCAGTGGCGGGTCGACGCCGAGGGCCGCGAGCTGCCGTCGGATCGTCTCGTGGTGGACCTGGACCCGGGGGCGCCCGCCGGGCTCACCGAGTGCGCGCAGGTGGCCCTGCTGGCCCGCGACGAGCTCGCCGACGCCGGCTTCGGGCCGGTCGTTCCGGTCACGAGCGGGAGCAAAGGCCTCCAGCTGTATGCGGGCCTGCCGGCGGATCACGGGGGCGATGAAGACTTCACCCGTGCGAGCGCCCAGGCGATCGCGCAGCGCCTGGCCGGGGCGCACTCGCGGCTCGTCGTGGCGTCGATGACCAAGTCGCAGCGTCGCGGAAGGGTCTTGTTCGACTGGTCCCAGAACACCAGGGCGAAGACGACGATCTGTCCCTACTCGCTGCGCGGCAAGGGCCAGGCGCCGTTCGTGGCTGCGCCGCGGGACTGGCGGGAGATCGAGCAGGGGGCGGTCTCCGGTTCGTTGCGCCAGCTCACGCCCGACGAAGTGGTGGCGCGGCTCGCGGACGGCGACCCGATGGCGCTTCTCACCTGAGGTGCGGCCTGCGACGCGGCGGTCGACCCTTCCCCTGACGGAAGGGCCGACCGCCGCGATGACCGAGGTGTCGGCCGATGGAACGACGTCAGCTCAGCTGTTCGCCTTGTCGTAGGCCTCCTGCAGCTCCCGCGACACGCGTCCGCGATCGCTCACCTGGAAGCCGTTGGCGCGACCCCACTGCCGGATCTCGTTGAGGTCCTGGCGGGACGGGCCGGACCCGGGCCGGCGGCCCGTGATCTTGCGACCGCCGGCACGACGGGCGTGGCCGATCCACGTCGACAGTGAATTGCGCAGCTCCGATGCGTTGTCCTCGGATAGATCGATCTCATAGGAGACCCCGTCAAGACCGAAGGACACCGTCTCCCGGGCCTCGTTGCCGTCGATGTCATCCACCAACAGCACCTGCACGCGCTGTGCCATATTGAGTGCTACCTCTCTCCCACAATTTCTCCCACGATTGCTATCGCACCCTAGCCTCACCCCGCGCCGTCCGTGGTGGCATGACGGCGATTGCGCTGATAAGAGGCGGCCATCGCGTATACACGTCAGGGCGAATAAGAGCGTGCTCGCATTCTAACTTCATGACCCGGTTGGTCCGCCACTCGACCGGCCACAAGAGTTGAAAAGTTCATACGCAATCATCGTGCGAGTCCAGAAGGGTGCCTTGAGGCTCGCGGAATCGGGACCGAACGACAGCAAGCGAAACGGGCAGCTCTCCGTCATTGCGCGACCCGACCCAATCTCCTTGAAACGCAGCGCGGCCGACGAACATAGCACGTCATACCTCCCTCGGGCGCCACCGAGGCCAGGGGCTCTACGTGGTCCTGCAGCGCAGACGGCTTTCGCTCGCGGGCCCGTAGCGCCTGATCCCGCCCGATCCGCGGGTCGGCGTGTCACCGCTGACAACGAGGCGCATAATCGCCACGCATGCCCTGACGGGGTCGTCTGCGGAAGGTGGACGCGTGCCGCCCAGTGAAAGGCTGTAGCGGAATTCTCCGAGCGTACGATCCGGTAGGAATCGGACGGGCCTGTGGGAAGTGGCTCAGGACCGGGCGCCGGAGTCCATTCCGGTGGAGGAACCGGAAGAGGCCTGCCGACGGGCGCCTTCGTCGCTTTCCTCGGCGTGCGCGGCCAGCCACTGAGAGTGGGCGAGCCGCTCATTACGGTCACCCTCGAGCAGCGCGCGCATGATCCGGTAAAACAGATAGCCAATCCCGACCGACGGGGCCAGCGCCAAGACGATCGGCACGATCGAATCCATGATTCCTCTTCCAGGTGTCGGCGAAGCCGCAGCGTCAATCGCTATCCGCACCGTAGCGATTGGCGTCATGGCGATTGACGACGCCAGGGCCGAGCGCCCGTGGGCGCCGACCCGCCGGCGGGTCCGCGACGGACGACAATGGGCTCTACCCACCATACGCTCAACCGTCGCCGGGCATTCCCCGGCAACACCGACCCCGACGTGGTCAGGGGGTCCAGGTCCCGGGAGCGACACGCGTCGCGGCCCGATCCACACGGCCGTCGTCGCCGGTCTCGTCCATCGGCGGGTCCTCGCGCCAGTCGGGACGATCGGGCGGGGGATCGAGCCGGCACCACGACTGGACGAGCATCCCGATCAGGACGAGGAGCCCTCCGGCGAGCGCGTACGCGAGCGACCAGCCCAGTCCCCGCGCGAACCCGCTCGCGCTGCCCTCCCCCGCGAGCACGAGTCCGAGCGCCAGATAGCTGCCCGCCACGATCGCCCCCGCCAGCGCAGCCGCCCGGGCCAGGATCAGGGTGCGGAACGCGCGGATCGGATCCAGCCCCCGCTCCAACCGGCCGGCGCGCCACCGACGGATCGGCCACGCGGCGACCAGCAGCCCCGCGCCGACCGCGATGATGAGCGCGAGCCCCGGCCAGGACGGAACCGGCAGGCGTCCGAATTGGTCCGTCACGAGCCGCTGGGCGAGAAATCCCAGCACGAACGCGACCGCGAAGAACGCGGCCACGGTGCGGGCGCGCAGTCCCGACTCGTCGTTCACTGCGGGGCCACCATCACCAGCTCGTGGACGAAAGCCGGCCAATCCGGCCCGGGTCGCACGGTCGCGAGGTCGGCCTGGGGCAGTTCGTCGATCAGATCGCGTACGCGCAGGCCCACGTCGTCGGCGAGCGTCCGGTCCTTGACCGCCGTCCCGCGCGGCAGCCGCGCGTCGGGGTCGACCGCCAACCACGGGGCGAGGACGAAGGCACGCTCGACGGCCCGCGGGTGCGGCAGTGTGAGCCGCTCGTCGTCGAAGCGAGCCTCGCCGAGGATCGGGTCGTAATAGCGGATCAGGTCGAGATCCAGGGTCCGTGGCCCCCACCGCACGTCCCGGCGACGGCCGTGCAGGTCCTCGATCCCGTGCAAGGCGACGAGCAGGCTGTGCGGCGTCAGCCGCGTCGTGGCCAGCAGGACTGCGTTGTGAAAGATCGGCTGGTCCGGTGGGCCCCCGACGGGGTCGGTCTTGTACAACGGGCTGAGCGCCCGAAGTCGGACGCCCTCGAGGCGGGCCAGCTGCCGCACGGCGTCCGCGAGCCTCCGCTCGGGCCAGGAGAGGTTGGCTCCCATCCCGATCACCACCTGGGCGGCGCGCTCCCGCCGCACCTCGACCTCGACGTCACCGCACGGGACCCCCACCGGAGCCTCCGGTTTGTGCAGCGTGACGCGCACCGCCTCGACGTGCGGCTCCTGCAGGCAGACCCGGGCGATCCGCTCGGCGAGGTTCTCCAGCAGGTCGACGCTCTGCCCGGTGAGCGTGCGGTGCGCCTGGGCGGCGATCGTCGCGTAGTTGACGGTGTCGGCCAGCCTGTCCGAGGCGCCCGCGCCCGAGAGATCCGCCTCCAGGTCCAGGTCGACTATGAACGGCTGAGGGGTGACCTTCTCCTCCGCCAGGACACCGTGGCGCGCGCGAGCGGTCACGGCGCGCAGGCTGATCCGGTCGCTCACCGCAACTCCCGCCGCAGCGTGGGGTCGTTCGGCGACGTCGGGCGAGGCGGTGGCGCCACAAGCGTCGCGTCGTAGGCGCGCCCCGCCCGCGCGGCACCCAGGGTCGCCGCCACCACCCTGGCCGCGACCACGGACGACGGCACGTCGTGGACGCGCACGCCCCAGGCGCCGGCGAGCGCGCAGAGCGCGGTGACCGTCGCGGTGGCCACGTCGCGGCTGGCAGGCGGGGCGTCCTCCGGTATGAAGTGCCCCAGGGTCTCCGGCGCGCCGATCCCGGGCCACGCCGGCGGGGTGGCCATCGGGCCGAGGAACATCTTGCGAGAGACGCCCATCAGCACAGGGAACCCCATCGCGACGAACACGTCCAGGTGAGCGAGGATCTGCCAGTTGTGGGCCGCGGTCTTGGCGAAGCCGATCCCGGGGTCGAGGATCAGGTCCCGCTCGGCGATCCCCGCCGCCAGCGCCGCGTCCACCCGGGCGGACAGCTCGTCGCGGACATCAGCGACGACGTCGCCGTAGGTGGCCAGGTCCGCCATGACCCCGCCGTGACCGCGCCAGTGCATCAGCATGAACGGCGCTCGCCGCTCCGCGACGACGCGGAGCATGTCCGGGTCGGCGAGCCCGCCGCTGACGTCGTTGATGTAGTGCGCTCCCGCATCCAGCGCCGCGGACGCCACCCGTGCGCGCATCGTGTCCACGCTGACCGGAACGCCCGAGGCGGCGAGGGCCCGGACGACGGGAATCACACGGGCCAGTTCCTCGTCCTCGCCGGGGCGATCCGAGCCCGGTCGGCTGGACTCGCCGCCGACATCGACGATCGCCGCGCCCTGCTCGACCATCCGGCGGCCGTGGGCGACCGCGACGCCGGGGTCGAGGAAGCGGCCGCCGTCGCTGAACGAGTCCGGGGTGACGTTGAGGATGCCCATCACGACGAGGGGCGGGGGCGCGTCACTCACACGCGCGGCGGTGCCGGGGTCCGGCGGGTTCGGGGTGATCGACATGGCTTCCTCACCGATTCGCGTGCAGGACGAGGCTCATGGCCTCGGCGCGCGTGGCCGGATCCCGCAGGGCGCCGCGCACCGCGGAGGTCGTCGTTCGCGAACCGGGCATTTTGACCCCCCGCATGGACATGCACAGGTGCTCGGCCTCGACCACCACGACGGCGCCCCGTGCCTGCAGGTGCGTCACGAGCGCGTCGGCGATCTGCGCCGTGAGACGTTCCTGCACCTGCAGGCGCCTCGCGTAGCAGTCGACCAGCCGGGCGAGCTTTGACAGGCCGGTGACCAGGCCCCCGCGGGCCGGGATGTATCCGACGTGCGCCACCCCGTGGAAGGGCAGCAGGTGGTGCTCGCACAGGCTGTAGACCGCGATGTCGCGGACCAACACCATCTCGTCGTGGTCGATCTGGAAGCGTCGGGCCAGGATCTCGGCCGGGTCCTGGCCCATCCCGGCCAGCATCTCGCCGTAGGCCCGGGCCACCCGCCCCGGCGTGTCCTGCAGGCCGTCCCGGTCGGGGTCCTCCCCGACGGCCAGGAGCAGTTCGCGGACGGCGGCCTGGGCTCGCGGAACGTCGACCGCGCCCAGAACATCACCGCGTGCCAGCTCCAGCGCACCCTCCGCTGACCGTTGCGCCGCTGACTGCTCCGACCCTGCCCCGGGCTCCATCGACTCAGGCGCCAACCGTGCCGCCCGGCGGGTTCTGCCCGATCCGTACGGGCGGGTGCTCCTCCCCGGGCGCGGGCGGGTCCGGATCCTCCCCGCGAGAGAGGGCGGCCTTCTCCTGCGCGGTGAGCACCGGCGGACGATCGCTCACGGTGCGCCGATCGCTGGACAGCCACACCGGCCGGGGCGGCTGCTTCACCACGGCGGAGAAGATCTCGGCCAGCGCGTCGGTGCCGAGTGTCTCCTTGTCCAACAGCTCCAGGACCAGGTGGTCCAGCACGTCGCGGTTCTGCGTGAGGATGGCCCAGGCCTCGTCGTGGGCCGCCTCGATGAGCCGGCGGATCTCCTCGTCGACGATCGTGGCCAGGCCCTCGGAGTAGTCCCTCTGGTGGCCCATGTCACGGCCGAGGAACACCTCGCCCTGCTCCTGGCCGAGCCGGATCGCACCGATCCGCTCGCTCATCCCGAACTGCGTGACCATACGTCGGGCCATGGCGGTGGCCTTCTCGATGTCGTTGGAGGCCCCGGACGTCGGGTCGTGATAGATGATCTCCTCGGCCACGCGGCCGCCGAGCGCGTACGCGAGCTGGTCGAGCATCTCGTTGCGGGACTGGCTGTAGCGGTCCTCGCTGGGCATCACCATCGTGTATCCGAGCGCGCGGCCGCGCGGCAGGATCGTCACCTTGGTGACGGGGTCCGTGTGGTTGAGCGCCGCTGCCACCAGGGCGTGCCCGCCCTCGTGGTAGGCCGTCATCTTGCGCTCCTTCTCGCTCATGATCCGCGTCCGCTTCTGCGGTCCGGCCACGACCCGGTCGATCGCCTCGTCGAGGGCGCGGTCGTCGATGAGCTGGGCGTTCGAGCGCGCGGTGAGCAGGGCCGCCTCGTTGAGCACGTTCGCGAGGTCGGCACCGGTGAACCCGGGGGTGCGCCGGGCCACGGCCATGAGGTCCACGCCCTGCGCCAGCGGCTTGCCCTTGCCGTGCACCTGGAGGATCTTCTCCCGGCCCCGCATGTCGGGGGCCTCCACCGCGATCTGGCGGTCGAAGCGGCCGGGGCGCAGCAGGGCGGGGTCCAGGATGTCGGGCCGGTTGGTCGCGGCGATGAGGATGACGTTCTGCCGGGCGTTGAACCCGTCCATCTCCACGAGGAGCTGGTTCAGCGTCTGCTCGCGCTCGTCGTGGCCGCCGCCGAGGCCGGCGCCGCGGTGGCGCCCGACCGCGTCGATCTCATCGACGAAGACGATGGCGGGCGCGTTCTGCTTGGCCTGCTCGAAGAGGTCGCGCACCCGACTGGCGCCGACGCCGACGAACATCTCGACGAAGTCCGAGCCGGAGATCGAATAGAAGGGGACGCCCGCCTCGCCCGCGACCGCCCGGGCCAGCAGCGTCTTGCCGGTGCCCGGCGGGCCGTAGAGCAGCACGCCCCGCGGGATCTTCGCGCCGACCTGCTGGAACTTGCCGGACTCGGCGAGGAACTCCTTGATCTCGGTGAGTTCCTCGACCGCCTCGTCCGCGCCCGCCACGTCGGCGAACGTGACCGGCTCCTGGTTCTTGTCGGCCAGCTTGGCGCGAGACTTGCCGAACTGCATGATCTTGCCGCCGCCGCCCTGGGCCTGGCTCATGAGCCACACGAACAGACCGAGGATCAGCAGGAGGGGCAGGACGTTGATGAGCAACATCTGCAGGATCGAACTCTGCGGGGGCTTGTCGTTATAACCGTCCGGAGGCTGGCGCGCCTTGAGTTCCTGCAGGAGCGACTCCCCCCGCTGCGGGACATAGAGCGCGTAGACCTTCGTGGCCCCCCGATGCTCCCCGACGTCCTGGGGCGACTTGAGCGTGAGCTCGAGGCGGTCGTCGTCGACGAACGTCGCGGACTGCACCTGGCCGTCGTTGATGAGCTTCTCGGCCTGGTAGGTCTGGATCTCCTGGAAACCGCCGGTGGGCGCCAGGTTCAAGGCGAGCAGGGCGAGGACGAGTATGACGACGAACGGGATCGGCGTCCTCATGAGGCGTTTGGCGTTCATTGTCACGGGGCTGGGCGCCCCGGTCCTCCTGCTTCTCGACGGTCGGCGACGATCGGCCAGGTCGTCTCCTCGGCCGTCACGACGGTACACGAGCCCGACCGGGCCATCACTTAGGGCAAACGCCAGGTGGCGCCGCCGTGTTCCTGCGGAAGTCGCGCTCGCCTCGGTCGTCGGCGTCGGCGACCGTACGTGGGGCAAGGCCGGTTTCACCGGCTAGGATCGGGGCTGCCGCCGCCGCCCACTGTGACAAGGGTCTCCCCTGTGATCTTCCTGCTCTGCCTGCACATCGTCGCGGCGATCTGCGCTCCGCTGGCCGTGCAACGGTGGGGCCGGCGGACATTCTGGGCGCTCGCGGTGCCGCCCGCGGCGACGGCGGTGTGGGCGCTGGCGCACACCCCGGTGGCCGACGGCGGGGCACCCTCCCACGAGGTGTTGCCCTGGGTGCCGGTGCTCGGCCTGGACCTGGCCTTCCGGCTGGACGGGCTCTCCTGGCTGATGTCCCTGGTCGTCGGGGGGATCGGCGCGCTCGTGCTGATCTACTGCGCGGGCTACTTCAAGGACTCCGAGGAGGGCCTGGGCCGCTTCGCGGGCTGTCTCGTCGGCTTCGCCGGAGCGATGCTCGGCCTCGTCACGAGCGACGACCTGCTCCTTCTCTATGTCTTCTGGGAGATCACGACCGTCCTTTCCTACCTGCTGATCGGGCACGCCGAACGCAGCAGGGCCAGTCGGGCGGCCGCGACCCAGGCCCTGGTCGTCACCGCGTTCGGCGGGCTCGCCATGCTCGCCGGAATCGTGATCATCGGGCAGCGCGCCGGGACCTACCGGTTGTCCGAGATCGTGTCCGCCCCGCTGCCGACCGACGATCTGCTCGTCGGCGTCGCGGCGTTGCTGCTCCTGCTGGGCGCGTTCACCAAGTCCGCCCTGATCCCGTTCCACTTCTGGCTGCCCGGCGCGATGGCCGCCCCGACCCCCGTGAGCGCATACCTGCACGCCGCCGCCATGGTGAAAGCGGGCATCTACATCGTGGCCCGCCTGGCCCCCGCGTTCGCCGAGCTGCCGACCTGGCGGTTCAGCGTGCTCGTGGCCGGCGGCCTCACCATGCTGCTCGGGGCCTACCGCGCGTTGCGCCAGCACGACCTCAAGCTGCTCCTCGCCTTCGGCACGGTGAGCCAGCTCGGATTCCTCGTCGTGCTGCTCGGCACCGGCACGCGGCAGGCGGCCCTCGCCGGGCTCACCATGCTCGCCGCCCACGCCCTCTACAAGGGATGCCTCTTCCTCACGGTCGGGGCCATCGACCACGCCACTGGCACCCGGGATCTGCGCCAGCTCAGCGGGATCCGCGCGCGTATGCCGGTCCTGGCCGTCGCCGCGACGCTCGCGGCGGCGTCGATGGCCGGGCTGCCGCCCCTGCTGGGTTTCGTCGGCAAAGAGGCGGTGTATGCCACCTACCTCGGCTCGGAGGCGCCCTGGTCCACCGCGGTGTTGGCCGTGCTGGTCACGGGGTCGGCCCTCACGGTGGCCTACAGCGCGCGGTTCGTCTGGGGCGCGTTCCGCACCCAGGAGGATCACGAGCCCACGGGAGTCCACGCTCCCGGCCCCATCCTCGTCGGCGTCCCCGCTCTGCTCTCGGCCGCCGGACTCGTGGCCGGCTTCACCTCGCTGACCATCGAGCCCTTCCTGGGTCGCTACGCGGACGCCCTGCGTCCGGACGGCCCCGCCGTGCACCTCGGCCTGTGGCACGGGTTCGGCATCCCCCTCGCGCTGTCGGCGCTGACCATCGCCCTCGGAGCGGTGCTGACCCTGCGCCGCCGGGCGGTCAACGCGGTCCAGGCCCGCATCGCCACCGCACACGGCTCGATCGGCGCCGACGACGCCTACCGGCGGTTGATCTCCCGCCTCGACCGAGACTCCGTGCGGATCACCAGCGTGCTCCAGCGCGGCTCGCTGCCCCTGTCGCTGGCGCTGATCCTCGGCGTGTTCGTCGTCCTGGTGGGCGGCTCGCTGCTCATCACCGGCGCGCGGCCCGGCGAGGTGCGCCTCGCCGACAGCTCCGCCCAGCTGGCCGCCGTGCTGCTCACCTGCTACGCGGCCGTCGCGGCCGTCCGCAGCCGCCGCCGGTTCCGGGCGGTGTTCCTCGTGGGGGCGACGGGGTATGGCTGCGCGGTCCTGTTCCTCTTCTTCGGCGCGCCCGACCTCGCGCTCACCCAGGCCCTGGCCGAGTCGCTGTCCCTGCTCGTGTTCGTCCTCGTGCTGCGGCGCCTGCCGTCCCGGTTCGATGACGAGGGCGCCCAGCGCCGCATGATCCGGCTGTGCTTCGGGGTCGCCTGCGGGCTCCTCGTGACCGTCCTCGCCCTGGTGCTGCCCGGCGCCCGGTCCGGCCCTCCCGCCTCGGCGGGGATGGCCGAGGCGGCCGTGGCGTTCGGGGGCGGCAACAACATCGTCAACGTGATCCTGGTCGACATCCGCGCCTGGGACACGATGGGCGAGCTGTCGGTCGTCATCGCGGCCGCCACCGGCATCGGTGCCTTGATCTTCCTCGACGAGAAGGCGCTGGACCGAGGCCGACACATGTTCGCCAAGGTGCGCGAGCGCCGTCGCCACTGGGGCACCACGCCGACGCCCGCGACGGCCGGCCGGTGGATCGCCGAGACCACCATGCGCCCGCGGCAGCGCTCGCTGATCCTCGAGGTCGTCGTCCGGCTGATCTTCCACAGCGTGCTCGTGTGGTCGGTGTTCCTGCTGTTCACCGGGCACAACGCGCCGGGCGGCGGGTTCGCCGCGGGGCTCGTCGCCGGCCTCGCCATCGCGATGCGCTACCTCGCCGGTGGCCGCGCCGAGCTCAACGCCGCGCTGCCGGTTCCCCCGGGATACCTGCTCGGCGCGGGGCTGTTCCTGTCCGCCGGCAACGCCCTGGCCTCGATGATCGCCGGAGGAGCGCCGCTGCAGACCTGGATCTTCGACGTGCCCGTCCCGCTGCTCGGCGACGTCCACCTCGTCACGTCCGTCTTCTTCGACATCGGCGTCTACCTGGTGGTCATCGGCCTGGTGCTCGACGTGCTGCGCAGCCTCGGCGGCGGGATCGAGGACCACGGCGAACGCGCCGGCAACCCGGACGACCCGGACGCCCCCAGCCCGGCGCCGGAGCTCCCGTCGACCCTCTCGGCCGGCGAGCACGCGGAGGTTTCCACGTGACCGCCAACGTCGCCCTCGCCGTCGTCGCCGGAGTGCTGGTGGGCAGCGGCGTCTACCTGCTCATCGCCCGCGGGATCGTGCGGGCCTTCCTGGGCGTGCTCCTGATCGGCAACGGCATCAACATGCTCTTCCTGGTCGCGAGCGGCCCGCCCGGGCGGGCGCCGATCGTCGGCGCGATCACCTCGGACCAGGCAGAGATGTCCGATCCGCTGCCGCAGGCGCTCGTGCTCACCGCGATCGTGATCACCGTGGCCGTGACCGGCTACGTCATGGCCCTCGCCTACCGGGCCTGGTCGCTGACCGCCTCCGACCAGATGCTGGTGGACTCCGAGGACGCGCGGCTGCACGACCGCATCGACGAGCAGGGCGAGGAGTCCAGCGTCGACACGATCTCCGAGCCCGAGGCCGACGACGATGTGCCCCACGAGCACGAGGAGGACGGCGGGGTCCGTACCGGCTCCCATCCCGCCGCCCGCGAGGAGGAGACGTCGTGAACTCCTGGAACTGGCTCGTCCCGCTGCCCGTCGTCCTGCCGCTCGTCGGCGCCGGGCTGGCGGTCGTGGCGGGCCGCAACACCGCCTGGCAGCGCACCGTGACGCTCGGCGCCTTGATCGCCACCCTCGTGGCCTCCGCGGTCATGATGTGGGCCACCCACACGCACGGGCCCCAGATGGTCGCGGTCGGCGGCTGGGCCCCACCGCTCGGGATCGTCCTGGTCGCGGACCGCCTGTCCGCCCTGATGCTGGTGGTGTCGGCCACGATCACCCTCGGCGTCGTCATGTTCGCGATCGGCCAAGGACGCACCTCGGACGCCTACGGGGACGGCGAGGCCCCGATCCCCGTCTTCCACCCCTCGTTGCTGATCCTCATGGCCGGGGTCGACACGACGTTCGTCTCCGGTGACCTGTTCCACATCTACGTGGGTTTCGAGATGCTGCTGGTCGCGAGCTTCGTGCTGCTCACGATGGGCGGCACCGCCGACCGGATCACCGCTGGCGTCAACTACGTCTTCGTCTCGCTGCTGTCCTCCATGCTGTTCCTGCTGGCGATCGCGCTGGTGTACGCCGCCTGCGGGACCGTGAACCTCGCCCAGCTGGCCAGCCGGCTCGACGCCCTGCCCGAGACCACCCGACTGGTGCTGCAGGCGCTCCTGCTGGTGGGCTTCGCGGTGAAGGCGGCCGTGTTCCCGATGTCGGGCTGGCTGCCGGACAGCTACCCGACCGCGCCCGCGCCCGTCACCGCCGTGTTCGCCGGGCTGCTGACCAAGGTCGGCGTCTACGCGATCATCCGCACCCAGACCCTGCTCTTCCCGGACGGGGCGTTCGACACCCTGCTCATGTGGGCCGCGCTGCTCACCATGATCGTCGGCATCGTCGCGGCCCTCGCGCAGGACGACGTGAAGCGGCTCCTGTCGTTCACCCTGGTGAGCCACATCGGCTACATGATCCTCGGGATCGCTCTGTCCAGCCGAGCGGGCCTGACCGGCGCGATCGTCTACGTCGCGCATCACATCATCGTCCAGACCGCGCTGTTCCTCGTGGTCGGCCTCGTCGAGCGCCACACCGGGAGCACATCCCTGGCCAAACTCGGCGGGGTGGCCCGCACGGCACCGTTGGCCGCGGTCCTGTTCTTCCTGCCGGCCATGAACCTCGGCGGCATCCCGCCGTTCTCCGGCTTCCTCGGCAAGATCGTGCTGCTCCAGGCGGCCGCGGACGACGGCACGCCCCTCGCGTACCTCCTGATCGCCGGAGCCCTCGCCACGAGCCTGCTCACGCTGTATGCCGTCAGCCGGGTCTGGTCCCGCGCGTTCTGGCGCACCCCGGGCGGGGACCGGGTGGCCAACGCGATGGCGGATACCGAGGCGGTCACCACGCCGCTGCCGACCGCCCAGAGCGCGAGCGCCGATGTCACCCAGACCGGTTCGGAGGCCGCCGACCGTCAACTGACCTCGACCGGCGCGCTGTGGGTGGCCGCCCGGGCCAGTGCCGCACTCAACCGCATCCCCCGCGGGATGACCCTCCCCGCCGCCTACCTCGTCGTCGTGAGCACGTCCATCACGCTGGTCGCGGGTCCGCTGATGAGCTACGCCGACGCGGCCTCCACCGAGCTGCGGGCCCGCTCGCCCTATGTGAGCTCGGTCTTCGGCGACGGGGGGGTCCCGTGACCACCCGGAGGCGGCGCTGGCCGCGCATGGTGAGGCGTCGGCTGCGCCTCGGTCCGATCCTGTTCCTCACGGTCATCTGGGTGACGCTGTGGAGCGACCTCAGCGTCGGCAACGTGGTCGCGGGTGTCCTGATCGCCTGCGCGATCCTCGTGGTCTTCCCCCTCCCCCGGGTCTCCTTCGGGCTCCAGCTGCATCCGATCTCGTTCCTCTGGCTGGTGCTCAGGTTCCAATACGACCTCGTCGTGGCGAGCTTCGAGGTGGCCTACAAGTCGGTCGCGCCCTGGTACACGCCCGTCGGCCGCTTCATCACCGTGCAGCTGCGCGGCCCCAAGGACCTGACCCGGGTGCTGACCGCCGAGTTCTCCACCCTGGTGCCGGGCTCTCTCGTCGTGGACCTGGACCGGACCACCGGCGAGATCATGCTGCACCTCTTCGACGCCCCGACCGACGAGACGGCCGCCGCCGGCATCGCCCGGGTGCACGCCCAGGAGGATCGGATCCTCAAGGCCCTGTCCAGGCGGGTGGCGACATGACCATGTGGGGAGCCCTGGCGGCTCACGCCGCCGACGCGGGCGCGGAAGCGCTGGCCTCGGGACCGCTGACCGGCAGCCTGGCGGCCGCATCGAGCGACATCGTGGGCGAGGGCGTGCAGCAGGTGATCCTCGGCGCCACGCTCGTGTTCCTCTCGGTGTCGACGCTGCTGACCCTCATACGCATCGTGCGCGGGCCGACCGTGCTGGACCGCGCGATCGGCTCGGAGGTCCTCGTCGCAATCGTGATCTGCGCGCTCGGCGTGGAGGCCGCCTTCTACCGGCACACCACGACCCTCCCGCTCCTGCTCTCCCTGTCGATGCTCGGCTTCCTCGGCTCCGTGGCCGTGGCCCGGTTCGTGCCGCGCGACGTCGATCCCGGCGGCAATCCGTTGGCGGGCATGCCCGCCCCGGAGGATCCGGAGGCATCCCGACGCCTCGGGCGTCAGGCCGAGCAAGACCGGGAGGTGCAGCCATGACCTGGGCTTCCGTGTTCGATCTCCTCGGGCTGCTCGCCCTGCTGCTGGGCGCGGTCCTGAACCTCACCACCGCGATCGGCCTGATGCGGCTGAAAGACACGTTCTCCCGCCAACACGCCGCCTCGAAGCCCCAGACGCTGGGGGTCCTGCTCGTGCTGCTCGGTGTCGGCCTGCGGCTGGGTTCTGGGTCCGCGGTGGGGATGCTGGTGCTGGTGGGCATCTTCCAGCTCCTCACCATCCCGGTCTCGGCCCACATGCTGACCCGCGCGGCATACCGCAGCTACGTGGTCCCGCGACGGAACCAGGCCACGGCGGACGCCCCTTCCCCGTCTGCACCCGATCACGGCTGACGCCCCCACGGCGGGGGTGCGGCAGGTGCGCCTCCTGGACGCGGGCGGCAGGATGACAGGCATGAACGACTTCGAAGCGCGATCCGCGGTCGCCCCGAGCCGGGTGGAGCCCGACGGGCCGAGGATCGACATGATCAATTGGCCCCTCGCGGCCTCGATCGCGCGGCGGATCACCCCGGCCGGGCCTGCGGTGGAGCCCGGCGAGGCGCGAGCGGTGGTCACCGCGCTCCGCGACGCCTCGCGTCGCGCCCACGATCCTGTCGCCGACACCGCCCGGCTCCACGCCCCCGGCGGGCCGGCGACCGCCCGCGTGGTGGACCGGCCCACCTGGTCGGCGGTGAACATCGCCTCGTTCTCCGCGCTGCTGGATCCCGTCGTGGAGTCGCTGGTCGTGCGACCCGGCAAACCCGTCCCCGGCCAGCTCGCCCAGCGGCTCAGCGGCATCGCCACGGGCGCCGAGGTGGGGGCCGTCCTGTCGTTCCTGTCCACCAAGGTGCTGGGGCAATACGACCTGGCCTACGCGCCCGACGGTCGCCCCGAGCTCCTTCTGGTCGCGCCCAACGTCGTGCACGTGGAGCGAGAGCTGTCCCTGGAGCCGGATGACTTCCGGCTCTGGGTCTGCCTGCACGAGGAGACCCACCGCGTGCAGTTCACGGCGGTCCCGTGGCTGCGGGAGCACATGCTGGCGAGCACGCGGGCGGTGGCGGCGCTGCTCGTCCCCGACTCCCAGGAGCTGCTCGACCGGATCAAGCTCGCCGCCGCGAACCTCCCGGAAGTGCTGCGACCCGGGGGCGCCGGCCTGCCCGAGCTGTTCCTCGACGAGGAGCAACGGCACGCCATCGCCCGGATCGGGGCGGTGATGGCGCTGCTCGAGGGGCACGCCGACGTGGTCATGGACGACGTCGGCCCGCGCGTCGTGCCGAGTGTCGCCACGATCCGGGCCCGCTTCGACGAGCGGCGAGCGGGAATCTCGGGCCTCGACCTGCTGATCCGCCGGATGCTCGGGCTGGAGGCGAAGATGGCCCAATACCGGGACGGAGCAGCGTTCGTGCGGGCCGTGACGGGCCATGTCGGGGTCTACGGGTTCAACGCCGTCTGGACCTCCCCGGAGACGCTGCCCACCCCCGAGGAGATCCGCCACCCCGACCGCTGGGTGCGCCGGGTTCACGGCTGAGTGCCCGGTGCCCGGCCCTCACCCTGCGGTCGCCGCCACCCGCTGCGCGGCGCGCGACGCCCTCGACGGGCTCGCCGACGGCGCGTTGATCCTGGTCGCGTGCAGCGGTGGCCCCGACTCGCTGGCGCTCGCCGCCGCGGCGGCCCTCGAGGCACCCCGCGCCGGCGTTCGAGCGGGGGCAGTCGTCGTGGACCACGGACTCCAGCCGGGCTCGGCCGCCGCGGCGAGTTCCGCGGCGGCCGCCTGCCGGGACCTCGGGCTGACGCCGGTCGAGGTGGTCGCCGTGGCCGACGGGAGGCCTCCTCCCGCGCCCGCCGCGGAGGCGCGGTCCGTCGATGCTCCCCGCTCGCCGACTCCGCTGGTCACGACGCAGCCGGCTGCGGATCGGAACGCGGCGGAGCCGGAGTCGGGCGTCTCATTGCGCGGCGGGCCGGAAGCCAGGGCCCGGCACGCCCGCTATGCGGCTCTCGCCCGGTCCGCCCGCTGCCACGAGGCGAATGCCGTCTGGTTGGGCCATACCCTCGACGACCAGGCCGAGCAGGTGTTGCTCGGCCTGTGCCGCGGCTCCGGCACGCGCTCGCTGGCGGGGATGGCCCGCCGCCGGGGGATCTACGTACGTCCCTTCCTTCGCCTCGACCGCGAGACGACCGAGGCGGCCTGCGCCGCCCTGGAGC
>CAKUSI010000010.1 GCA_934678955.1 uncultured Austwickia sp.
TGGCCAAGAACGTCGTGGCTGCCGGCCTCGCGACGCGGTGCGAGGTGCAGGTCGCGTACGCGATCGGCAAGGCGCAGCCGGTCGGGTTGTACGTCGAGACGTTCGGAAGCGAGACCGTGTCTCCGGAGAAGATCCAGGCGGCGATCCCGGACGTCTTCGACCTGCGCCCGGCTGCCATCATCGAGGCCCTCGACCTCCTCCGGCCGATCTACCAGGCGACAGCCGCATACGGGCACTTCGGTCGCACGCGGGCAGCGGGCCTCACCAACGCGTTCACCTGGGAGAAGACCGACAAGGTGGAGGAGCTGCGCCGCGCCGTCGGCTGAGGGGGTCGGCCGACGAATCGCTGCCTTCGGCGGTTCCGGTGGGGCTCCGTCGGGGCCCTCGGCTTGTCCTCGCATCCGGTGAGGTCCTTGCCGCACGGGTCGGGTGGGGTGTCGGTGGGATGCGGTAGAAGTGCGGACATGACGGCGGTAGTGACAGCGGTGGACGCGCTCTCGGAGCGGCCGATAGCGCTCGTCGCCGTCGACGTACCGCTGCCGCACCTGGACCGGCCTTTCGAATACACCGTGCCGGAAGAGCTGACGGGCTCGGCGGTGCCCGGCGCGCGCGTGAAGGTGCGGTTCGCGGGGCGTGACGTCGGCGGCTATGTGCTGGAACGGCGGGCTGCTCCCGAGCATCAAGGACGCCTCGCCCCGTTGCGCCGCGTGGTGAGCCCGGAGCCCGTCCTCACTCCGCGTCTCATCGCGCTGTGCCGCCGGGTCGCCGACGCCCACGCGGGGACCTTCGCCGACGTGGTGCGACTGGCCATCCCGCCGCGTCACGCCGCCGCCGAAAAGGCCCTGGACGCGATCGATGGCAGGGCCGCGCAGGTCAGCGCACAGGAGGGGGCCGACCCGCGGGGTGGCGGCGCGTGGGAGGGGTATCCCGCGGGAGCGAGTCTCCTGCGACGGCTGGCCGCCGGCGAGTCGCCCTCGGCGGCCTGGAGCGCGCTTCCGGGGCAGCCTGAGGAGCGGGACTGGCCTGCGGCGCTTGCCGAGGCCGCCGCGGCCACGCTGGCGAGTGGGCGCGGTGTCCTGCTCCTCGTCCCCGACGCACGGGACCTGGCGCGACTGGACGCCGCCCTGGCCCGACAGCTCGGCGCGGGTGCTCACGTGCTGCTGTCCGCGGCCCAGGGCCCACAGGCCAGGTACACGGCGTGGTTGAAGATCCTGCGCGGTCACGTGAAGTGCGTTGCGGGCACCCGTGCGGCAGCGTTCGCCCCGGTCGCCGACTTGGGGCTCGTCGCCTGGTGGGACGACGGTGACGACGCGTACGAGGAGCTCCGCGCCCCGTATCCGCACGTGCGTGACGTACTGGCGGTCCATGCCGAACTGACCGGGGCGGCGCGCCTCGTCGGCGGCTTCGCCCGCAGCACGGACACGCAACTCGCCATCGACGAGGGCGTGTTGCGGGAGGTCGTGCCCGACATGGCCCGTCGCCGCGCCGCGGCCCCGCGGGTGAAGGTGGCGGGGGAGGGGAGCGACGAGGAGCGGGAGGGTGCGGCCGCGAGAGCCCGCCTGCCCGGGGTGGCCTGGCGTCTCGCGCGGGAGGCGCTCGCGGAGGGGCCCGTTCTCGTCCAGGTGCCCCGCCGCGGCTACATCCCGGGACTGTCCTGCCGCACGTGTCGGACCCCTGCGCGGTGCCAGAGCTGCGCGGGTCCGCTGGGACTGGATGCTTCGGGGAAGCTACCGAGCTGTCGCTGGTGTGGTGCTGCGGTTCCCTCATACGTATGTGCTGTGTGCGGCGATCAGCGGCTGCGTACCCGGGTCGTCGGAGCGTGGCGCACCGCCGAGGAGATCGGCCGCGCCTTCCCTGGGGTCCGCGTGGAGATGTCCGGCGGCGATCATGTCCGGGACCATGTCGACGGCAGGCCCCTCGTGCTCGTTGCCACGCCGGGAGCTGAACCGGTGGCCGACGGCGGGTATGCCGCCGTGCTGCTCCTCGACGCGTGGGCCTCCCTGGAGCGGCCGACACTGGACGTGATGGAGGAGGCACTGCGCAGATGGCTTGCGGCGGCGGCGCTCGCGCGACCGGGAGCTTGGCTTGTTCTCGCGGGTGCTCCGCAGGGCGTCACCGTGCCGGCCATCGAGGCACTCGTCCGCTGGGCACCTGAGTGGTTCGCGGCACGCGAGCTGGCCGAGCGAACCGAGCTCGGGCTTCCGCCGGCCGGCTGGGTCGCCTCTGTGCGGGGACCCCGGAGGGCCGTGGCGGCGCTCTTGGAGGGCACCTCGCTCCCGGACGGGGTTCAGCGATACGGCCCTGTGCCGCTCCCTGGAGAGGATTCGCAACAGGAGTTGATCTTGCGGGCGGATCGCGTTCTGGGGACGCCGGCTGCCGCCGCGCTCGCCGCGGGGAAGGCGATTCGTAGCGCCCGCAAAGACATTGAGCCGGTTCAGACGATGGTCGGGAGGCTCCCAAGCGCGCCCTGACTCCGCTATGTCAGGTTATCGTCAGGTGAGGTCATCACTTGTCATATCCCGTCAGGAGCGGCTATGAGGCCGAGTAGCGAAGCCTTCGCTCCGCTCGGCCTGTCCGCTTTCCGTTGGTTCTTCGCGGCGCGACTCGTCTCCACCGCAGGATCGGCGATGGCTCCCGTCGCCCTCGTCTTCGCGGTGCTCCACGTCACGGACTCCGCGAGCGCCCTCGGCCAGGTGCTCGCGGCACGAAGCATCCCGCTCGTAGTTTTCCTCCTGATCGGCGGCGTGATTTCCGATCGATTCCCCCGTCGGAACGTCCTGATCGTCGCTCACACGCTGTCGGCCTTGACGCAGGGCGCAGCCGCCTACCTGGTGATCTCCGGGCACGCCGAGCTGTGGCACCTGGTGGTGCTGGAGGCGCTCAACGGTGCGACGACTGCCTTCACGATGCCGGCCATCCTGGGGATGATTCCGCAGCTGGTGGATCGCGCCCACCTGCAGCAGGCCAACGCGCTGCTCGCGTTCTCCCGCAGCGGGATGGCCATCCTGGGACCTAGCGCGGCTGCTCTGCTGGTCGTCACCGTCGGCCCGGGGTGGGCGCTCCTCGCGGACGCGCTGACATGGTTTGCCGCTGCGATCTTGATGGTGCCCATCAGGGTCGTCGAACCGGCACGAGGAGAGGTGGGCGGCCACTCTCTTGTCTCTGAACTGCGCTCGGGTTGGTCGGTCTTCATCGGGGCCACGTGGCTGTGGGTCGTGGTGTTGGCCTGCGGCATCCTCAACGCCATCCACGCCGGCGCCTGGAACACCCTCGGCCCGCTCGCCGCCCTCCAGCTGCCCGGGATCGGGGAGCGCGGCTGGGGTCTCGCCCTATCCGCAGAGGCGATCGGGTTGCTCCTCGTGACGCTCGTGATGTTGCGGGCGCGGATCGTCCACCCCCTGCGCTGGGGCGTCCCCGCGATGACGCTCCTGGCCTTGCCACTGCTGGCGCTGGGCGCCGGGACCGACATGTGGGTGCTGGTTTTCGCCGCGTTCCTCGCCGGTGCGGGGGTGCAGGTGTTCATGGTCACCTGGCAGACCGCTATCCAGGAGAACATCCCGGAGCGGTACCTCTCGCGAGTGAGCGCCTACGATTCGATCGGGTCCTTCGCGGCGATCCCGCTCGGCCAGCTGGCCGTGGGCCCGATCGCCGCCGGAGGGGACGTTCGAGGGGTGATCTGGTGGGCAGGATGGGTGTTCGTCGCCGTCTTGGCGCTCACCCTCGCCGTCCCGGCCGTGCGCAACCTGCGGCGGCCTGATCGGACACCCTCACACGTCGATGTCGGCCCTGCGACCGACGAGGGAGACGGCGAGGCACCAGGAGACAGGTCGGCTGCGACTGCCACCCAGATGGGCCGGTCGGAGGATGCACGTCCTGAAGCAGACCCTCTCCGGGCGCGCCGCGAGCACTCTCGCGGCCGCGACCGAGGCGCCCGACGCGACCGCGGCGTCGGACGCCTCGGTGGTGTCGGGGGCGTCGGTGGCCTCGGACGCGACCGCGAAGGAGCCCGGGATCCCGTGGGGCACGACCGAGCGGAATGCGAGCGGAATCCGGGACCGGGCGCTACGGCACACCGTCACGCATCCCCGGACCCCGGTCTCCAGTCGGATCGGTCCAGCGTCGGCGGCGACGAGCCGACTGCGTAGACTGGCCCGATACGCCTCCGACCAGCGAAGGAACACCGTGGCTGTCAAGGACATCCGCCTCTTTGGGGATCCCGTGCTCCGCACCCCCGCGGCGCCCGTCGTCGACTTCGACAAGGAGTTGCGCCGCCTGGTGGCCGACCTCACTGACACGATGCGCGAGGCGCCGGGCGCTGGCCTCGCTGCGCCGCAGATCGGCGTCGGCCTACGGGTCTTCACCTGGTGGGTGGACGACGAGCTGGGGCACCTGTGCAACCCCGTGCTCGATCTCTCCGACGACATGCAGGATGGCGAGGAGGGTTGCCTTTCCTTCCCTGGCATCTACTTCGACACCCCCCGAGCGATGCGTGTCGTGGCCAAGGGAACGAACATGCATGGCGAACCGGTGATCATCGAGGGCAGCGAGCTCTTGGCACGATGCATCCAGCACGAGACGGACCATCTCGACGGGATTCTGTTCATCGATCGAATGGATAAGGCGCAGCGACGTCTTGCGATGAAGGCCATCCGCGACGCGGAGTGGGCTGGCGGCCCAGTCCCTACGGTGAAGATGAGCCCCCATTCCACCTTCGGTCGAGGCCTGTAGGTCGTCGATGCGCATCATCTTCGCGGGCACGCCACACGTGGCGGTGCCTTCCTTGGACGCGGTCCTTGCATCCGATCACGAGGTCGTCGGCGTTCTGACGCGCCCCGACGCGCCCGCAGGGCGGGGGCGAGCGCTCCATCCCAGTCCAGTGAGGGACCGTGCCGAAGCCCAGGGGCTTCCGGTCTTCACCCCTGCCTCCGCAAGAGAGCCCGGCCTCACAGAGGAGATCAGTGCGCTTGCTCCGGACGCGTGTGCCGTGGTGGCGTACGGGCAGATCCTGCCCCGTCACCTCTTGGATATTCCTACGCACGGATGGATCAACCTGCACTTCTCGCTTCTACCCGCATGGCGGGGTGCAGCTCCCGTTCAACGCGCCCTGATGGCGGGTGAGGAGATCACGGGTGCCACCACGTTCGTGATCGAAGAGGGGCTGGACAGCGGGCCGGTACTCGGGAGGATGACCGAAGCCATCAGGCCTCAGGACACTGCGGGGGAGCTTCTCGAACGTCTGGGCCACGGTGGCGCCGGCCTGCTCGTGGCCAGCCTGGACGCTTTGGCGAGCGGGCGCGCCCGTCCCGTTCCGCAACCCGGTGATGGGATCTCGCTGGCCCCCAAGGTCGGCGTCGACGACGCGAGGGTCCGTTGGGGGGAGCCGGCCCACGCCGTGGATCGACGGATCCGCGGCTGCACGCCGACGCCGGGGGCGTGGACCGTGCTGCGTGGCGAGCGCGTCAAGGTGGGACCGGTGAGCCTGGTGTCCGACGGTGACATGGTCCGGGAGCACCCGGTTCCCGGCGAGCTGGTCGTTCGACGGCGGGATGTCCTCGTGGGCACCGCGAGTTCCCCTGTCGTGCTGGGGATGGTCCAGGCTCCGGGGAAGCGACCGATGCCCGCCGCCGATTGGGCGCGAGGGGCTCGCCTCGCTGCCGGTGAGTCGTTTGAACTCGTCGACGGGGCCGCATGACGCCGGACGCTGGTCCGCCGCCAGATCGGAGCGTCCCCCCATCGGGTCGGCGCGGTCCGCGGCGCCGATCGGCCACGCCACCGTCCCAGCGCAGCCGCGAGGCGGATCCGGCGCGGCTCGTCGCCTATGAGGTGTTGCGGGCCGTCGACGCTGGGGCATACACGAACCTGGAATTACCCGCGCGCCTGAGAAAGTCGCGACTGGGCGGTCGGGACGCCGCGTTTGCGACCGAGCTGACATACGGTTCCACGCGGATGCACGGGTTTTACGACCCCGTCATCGAGGTCGCCTCGGGTCGACCACTGGAGGCGATGGAGCCGTCCGTACGGGATCTTCTGCGCATCGGAGCTCACCAACTGCTGGGGATGCGCGTGCCGGCGCATGCCGCGTGTGACTCCACCGTCGCTCTGGCGAGGATGGTGCGGGGCTCTGGCGTGGCCGGGCTGGTGAACGCGGTGCTGCACCGAATCTCCGAGCGCTCTCGGGACGAATGGCTCGCGGCCGTAGCTCCTTCAGATGCCCCGGCCTTGTCCCGCCTGGCGGTGGAAACCAGCCACCCCGAGTGGGTCGTTCGCGCCTTGCGTGCCGCACTGCTCGGCCACGGCACGTCGAGCCACGACAGCGTCGACGATGACCTGCGCATGCTCCTCGAAGCGGACAACGAGCCCGCCGCCGTCATGCTGGCGCTGCGCCCTGGGCTCGTCGACGTCAACGAGGTTGCCGCGGCTGGAGCGGTGCGCGGCAGGTATGCCCCGACCGCCAGCGTGCTGGCTGCGGGGGGAGACCCCGGCGCCCTGGCGGCGGTTCGAGACGGCCGCGCTGCGGTACAGGACGAAGGCAGCCAGCTGGTCGCCTTGGCGCTGTTGGCTGCGCCCGTCCCGCCCCTGCCTTTGCCCGATCGCCAGGGCGAAGTGCCTTCCGACGCGTCGAGTCTCGTGGGCGAACGGTGGCTGGATCTCTGCGCCGGACCAGGCGGCAAGACGGGCCTGCTTGCGGCGTCGGCCCTGTCTCGGGGCGCAACCGTGTTCGCGAACGAGATCAGCGAGCACCGTACGCAACTGGTCCGCCAGGCCGTGCGCGCGGCAGTGGAGGCCGGCGCACAGGTCTTCGTAGGCACGGGCGACGGCCGAGACGTGGGCACGCTCGAGCCGTCCACGTACGACCGTGTGCTCCTCGACGCCCCATGCACGGGACTGGGGTCCCTCCGCCGTCGTCCCGAGGCCCGATGGCGGCGCTCTGCCTCGGACGTGGCCGCGCTGACCGCCTTACAGGGGGAACTCCTGGATTCCGCGTTGGACGCGGTTCGACCAGGGGGACTGGTGCTCTACTCCACGTGCAGTCCCCATCTCGCTGAGACGCGGTTTGTCGTGACCGACGCGCTGAAACGGGCAGAATCCCGAGGCGTGGCCGTCGAAACCGAAGACACCGCGCAGGCGTTCGCGTCGGTCGCCTCGGTCCCCCTGACGGGCACCGGCGACGCGCCGTACGTACAGCTGTGGCCCCACCTGCATGGCACCGACGCCATGTTCGCGGCGTTGCTGCGTCGCGTGCCCTGATCCGACAGTCGGAACGAAGGTCAGGTCGGACCTCGCCCAGGCGGGAACCGCCGTGCGTGCCGTGGGGCGGCCCGGCCGCCGACGGGGAAGTCCCTCCAACGGCCCTTCGCCCATGTGACGCGATCCTGGGCGATGCTTCCGGTGTAACCAAGCTGGTGGACGAGCGTGTGATGGCGGCCGCAAAGGAGCGCGAGGTTGTCCAGGTCGGTGGGACCGCGGTCGAGCCAATGACGCAGATGGTGCGCCTCACACCAGGACGCCGGGCGGTCGCACCCCGGGAATGTGCAGCCGCCGTCCCGGAGACGCAGGGCGGACATCTGGCCGGGCGTGACGGTGCGTGCGGCCCGGCCGACGTCCAGAGGCGCGCTGCCGGAGCCAAGAACGGCGGGGATGACCTGGGCGTCACACGCGAGCCGCCGGATCTGGCCGGGCGTGAGCGGATTGCCGTGGTCATCGGTGCCGAAACCCACCCGGCGGGTCAGGTCTTCCAGGTCCATCGTGACGATCACCTGAGTCTTCGTCCCGGCACCTGCCCTCCGTCGAACGCTAGCCGCCTGACCTGAGGCGTCTGTCGCCACGACGCGGCACAGCTCGACCAGGGCATCCACGCGTCGCTGACCCGGGGTGCGCTCGTCCCGCTCCACGGTGACGCCGTTGTCGGCCTTTTCATCGCAGGTTAGGGGCCGCGGGACGGACAAGGCAGCGATCGCGGCGTGGATGACCGCATGAGACTCCGCGTCCACCGCGAGCGTGGCGACGTAGCGTCCAAGGTCATCGCGGCGCCATCCCGACATTTCCCGCTGGCTGAACGCCAGCGCTTGGTCGCGCTCGAAGTCGCCAGGCTCCCCGTATTGAGCGATCACGGCCTCCCTGGCCGCCGTCAACTCCTTCGGGGAGTCTCCGCGACAGGCGCCGTCAATCAATGCCTCCATCGCGGTCCGCGCCACGGGCTGAGGCACGCGCGCGGCCACGACCGCGAGATCGGTCTTCAGTCGCCCCGCGACGCGAGGAGAAATCCGCCCGGCAGTAATCGCCTCCGTCAGCACCGTGGCCGGCTCGACCAGGGCGGGGTCACGCGCGACCGTGGGATCCCGCCAACCTGCGATTTCGGCGACGTGCTGGAAGCTGCGCGCCGCACTGCTGGTGACGGGCGCTCCTGCAGCCTCGGCGTTCACCCGCACCCACTGCGTCACGTCTGCCCGCCCGCTCGACGCGATCAGCCCGTGCCGCACGGCCTGGAGCACCAGCTCGGTCGCCATACCTTCGGCGAGGGCCTGCAGCTTCATGGCGGCGCCGAACATGTCCGCGACCTCGCGGGACGGGAGATCCTGCCATTTCCCTTGCGCTGCCTGGATGCTCGCGATCGCGTGACCGACGGCCTGGTCCACGGCATCGAGGGAAGGCGCGTCTGAGGCTGGGCGATCAGCGTCCACCGAGAGCGACGCGGTCGGGCACGACCGCGCAGCTCCCGCGCTGATGGGACCTGACGTCTGTGACCGATCGGCGCTGGTCCCGCCCGCGCTCACCCCCGCAGCGCTCGTCCCCTGGAGCGGGGGCTGTGGTGCCGTGGTCGAAGCCATGCCCACGACCTTGGCGCAGAACCTCCACACCTGGGACATCGGCGGGCCCGGCTGTGGATTCCCCCTCCCCGGTCCGAGGCTGTGGAGAAGGAACGGGACCGAGGTCAGCCGCTCGCCGTTGCGCCCCGATGCCTGCCAACGGGGCGTCGTCCTACCTTCTCGTTAGGCTGGTGGCGTGGAGATCTGCCCGAGCATCCTGTCCGCCGACTTCGCCAACCTGCAGGCCGCACTGGAGTCGATTCGCAACGCCGACTGGGCCCACGTCGACGTCATGGACGGCCACTTCGTGCCGAACCTGACGATCGGCACGCCCGTCGTGGAGTCCCTGGCCAAGGTCAGCCCCCTGCCGCTCGACTGTCACCTCATGATCGACGACCCTGACCGATGGGCGCCCGGCTACGTTGAGGCGGGCGCCGGTCGGGTGACCTTTCACGTGGAGGCCGCCGCCGATCCCGTGGGCACGGCCCGCGCGATCCGGGCACTCGGCGCCAAGGCCGGGATCACCGTGAAACCCGGGACGCCGTGGGAATACGGTTCGCTGCTGCCCGAGGTGGACATGGTCCTCGTGATGACCGTGGAGCCAGGGTTCGGCGGCCAGTCCTTCATGGCGGACATGATGCCCAAAGTAGCTCAGGTGCGTGAAGATATCGCACGATCCGGGCGCGAGGTGCGGGTCCAAGTCGACGGTGGGGTCGCGGCCGACACGATCGCGGAGTGCGTTCGGGCCGGTGCCGACACCTTTGTCGCAGGCTCCGCCGTGTTCCGGGGTGACGCCGCCGCCAACGTCGACCTGTTGCGGCGGCTGGCGACGGCGGCCGCGTGATCCACGACGTAGGAACGGACGCCGGCGACGCTCTGCCCATCGGCCATAGACGCATGGCCGACCCCGGCAACGCCCATGACGGCCGCGAGGTCATCTGTCTCGGGATCGCCGTCTTGGACGTAGTCCAGCGCGTCAGCGCCCCACCGGTCTGGGGCACGAAATCGGTGGCTCAGAGCCTGAACTTGGCGGCGGGCGGTCCGGCGACGAATGCAGCCGTGACGGCGGCGCGGCTCCTGGGCCGGGCCACGCTGATCACGGCCCTTGGCGAGAGCTCCGTCGCCGGCCTGATCCGGGAGGACCTTGTCCGCCACCGCGTCGAGATCGTGGACATCGCCGGACCCGGGTGGGAGCCACCCGTATCCACCTGTCTTGTCGGTCCGAACGGGGAGCGTACGGTCGTCTCTGTCGGGGCCACCACCTCACCCTGGGAGCTCACCGAGGAAGCGCGTAGGGCTCTCGACGGTGACCGCCGATCCTCTCCTTCACGAAGGGTTCTCCTGCTCGACGGGCAGCACCCCGTGGCCGCCGCTCAGGCGATCCGGGACCGCCCAGCGGATTGCCTGGCGGTGCTGGACGCCGGAAGCGTCAAGGCGCAGGCTGAGGAGTGGCTCGCCGAACTCGACGTCGTCGCCGGATCCGCCGACTACGCGGCCGGCCTCGGGCTGAGCCTGGAGGGGGCCGTGCAGCACGTGCTGGGAAAGGGCGGGTCGGCAGCGATCATGACCGACGGCCCGCGGCCCATGTGTTGGGCGCCAGCCGGCGGAGCAATCTCCCATGTCCAGCCCCCGCATGTACAGGCGGTCGACACCCTCGGGGCGGGCGACGCCTTCCACGGGGCACTCGCGGCCGGGCTCGCGCACGGCTTGGCCCTCGGGGAGGCAATTCACCTCTCCTGCCGGGTGGCCTCCATGCGCGTCGCCCACGAAGGCGCGCGCGGCTGGCTCTCCCACGTGGCTCCGTTGGCGGGGGCCACGCACGGGCCAAGTCGGGCCGAAGGACTTTCGCATCAGTTCAGTTCGCAGAGGAGGCCCGTATGAGTAGCGCACCGCGATTCACCGGCCCGGCGGAGGCCTACGACGCGTTCCTGCCCGGGGCGCTCGCCTCCGCGGGCGAGCGACGCCCGTGGGGGAGCGAGGACGGGCACCTCCCGGCGCTCTTCATCAGCCACGGCGCGCCGCCCGTCCTCGACGACCAGATCTGGATCGACGAGCTGTTCGCGATCGGCCAGTCGCTCCCATTGCCGCGCGGAATCCTGGTGGTGTCCGCCCACTGGGAGCGCGCGCCCTTGGCCCTCGGGACGACGTCCGGAGCGACCCCGCTCTACTACGACTTCTGGGGATTCCATCCGCGCTACTACACGCTGACCTATCCCTCTCCCGACGCCGAAGAGGTGGCCCGGCTGGTCAGCGATACCTTGGCGGATCACGGGGGCAGCCCGCCGCAGCGAGACCGCGAACGCGGCTTGGACCACGGCGCCTTCATCCCCCTGATGGCGATGTATCCCCGCGGGGACGTCCCCGTCGTACAGCTCAGCCTCCCGACCCTGGAGCCCGGACCGCTCCTGGAGCTCGGTCGACGGCTGCGCCCGTTGCGTGAGCAGGGCGTGCTCGTCCTCGGATCCGGGTACGCGACCCACAGCCTCGAGCCGGTGGTCCTGCGCAATCCGACCGGCCTGACGCCGTTCAACCAGGAGTTCGACGACTGGCTGTCGGCAGCGATCGACCGAGAGGACGTCGACGAGCTTGAGGCGTTCGCCACCCGCGCTCCGGGGGTGGCGCGGGCCCACCCCACCCACGAGCACTTCGCTCCGCTGTTCGTCGTGCTCGGAGCCGGGGACGTGGGACGCGAGCCGATCCGGACCGTGATCTCCGGGATCGGTCTCGGAAACTCCAAGCGTTCCTTCCAGATCGGCTGACGACGTCAACGCGACCGCATCGACGGGCGCTCGGCCGTCCCTGCATCGGCGACGACCAGTGCCTGCAAGGGATCGCTGACCGGCAGGTGGGCTGAGCGAGCGGAGAACTGCCGAGCGGCTTGACCTTCACGCGACGTGAGCCTCCACAGTGGAGACATGACCGAGAAGACGGGCCGCGCGGCCGCCACACACCGCCAACCCGACGGCGACTTCTCCGGGATGGGGTCCGTGGAAGCGCTGCTCACCGTCGGGCAGGTCGCCGAGAGATTCGGCGTCACCCGCCGGACGTTGCACCACTACGACGAGATCGGTCTCGTCGTGCCGAGCGAACGTAGTCACGCGGGATACCGCCTCTACACCCATGAGGATCTGACCCGTTTGCAGCACGTCGTCGTCTACCGCCGGCTGGAGTTCGGCCTGGAGGAGATCGCCCTGCTCCTGGAGGAGCCGGCGAGTGTCGGCGAGCACCTTCGCCGCCAACGCGGGGCGGTTCTTGCCCGTCTCGACGAACTGCACGGTCTTGTCGAAGCCATCGATCACGCATTGGAGCACACCATGAACGACCAGAGCCTGACCCCGCAGGAGATGAAGGAACTCTTCGGCGACACTTTCGAGGAGAGCTACGCGGCCGAGGCGCAGGAGCGGTGGGGTGACACCGACGCCTGGCGCCAGTCCCAGGAGCGCACCAAGGGTTACACGCGCGCCGACTGGGAGCAGGTCAAGGCCGAGGGGGACGCGGTCAATGCCGCTTTCGCGGCATGCGTCGATGCGGGCGCGCCCGCCGACGGCGAGCAGGCCGCGGCCGCCGCCGAGCAGCACCGGGCCTCGATCGAGCGGTTCTACGACTGCTCGTACGAATTCCACGTCAACCTGGCCCAGATGTACGTGTGCGACCCGAGGTTCACCAAGACGTACGACGACGTCCGCCCGGGCATGGCGCGCTACGTCCACGACGCCATCATGGCCAACGCCGCACGCCACGGCGCGCGCGCCTGACCGAGGGGTGGAGGGGACAGCGGCCGCTCACATGAAGCGGCTTGCATAATCCACTCACATGAAGCGGCCGCCGGTCACCTCCAACACGGAGCCGGTCATGTAGGAGGACATGTCGCCGGCGAGGAACAGCGCCACCGACGCCACCTCGGCGGGCTCGCCGGCCCGGCCGAGCGGAATCCCGCCCATCTTCTCCTCCCAGGCGCCGCTCGGCATCGCCTCGGTCATCGCCGTGCGGATGAGCCCTGGCTGGATGGCGTTCACGCGGACGCCGTGGCGGGCCAGCTCTTTGGCCGCGGCCTTGGTCAGCCCGACGATGCCCGCCTTCGCGGCCGAGTAGTTGGTCTGGCCGACCAGCCCGACCTTGCCCGACACAGAGGAGAGGTTGACGATCGAGCCGCTCCCGCGCTCGCGCATGTGGGCTCCGGCGAGCCGGGTCCCGTTCCAGCACCCTTTCAGGTGGACGGCGATCACCTGGTCGAACTGGTCCTCGGTCATCGTCCGCATCGTCGCGTCGCGGGTGATTCCGGCGTTGTTGACCATGACGTCCACGGCGCCGAACCGGGCGACGGCCGCGTCGATGAGTTCCTGGACGTCGTCGGCCCGCACGACGTCGCACCGGGCGGCGACCGCCACGTCCTGATCGCCCAGGTCGCGCGCGGCGGCCTGGGCGGCGTCCAGGTCGAGGTCTCCGATGACGACGCGGGCTCCCTCATGCACGAATGCCGACGCGATGGCGAGGCCGATGCCTTGCGCTCCGCCGGTCACGACGGCGGCCTTCCCATCGAGCATGCCCATGGCTCGTTCCCTCCGCGCGCTGTCGCTTCGTCCTGCCGTCGCGGTGATCGTCGCACGTCCGGGAGAGCGGGCGGAACCGGAGCGCCGGCCGGGGACCGGCCTGGTCTCGGTCTCAGGGCAGCGGCGTTTCGTACAGCCACGGGTCGAACCAGGCCGGCTTGACTCCAGTCACGGCCGCGGCCTCCGCCACGAACATCGCGGTGGTGACGGTCCCGTACCGGTGCCGCGCGCACCACGAGCGCAGGAGGGCGAAGAACCGCTCGTCGCCGACCCGCTCCCGCAGCGCGTGCAGCAGGCAGGCCCCTCGCTTGTACACCCGGTCGTCGAACATCTTCTGCGGGCTCGGATCGGCCAGGAGCAGGTCCTGTGCCTTACGCGCCAGGCCGCGGTAGTGCATCTGCGCGTGCGCGGCCGCCGGCCGGCCGCCGGAGCGCTCCGACCAGAGCCACTCGCTGTAGCAGGCGAACCCTTCGTGCAGCCAGATGTCCCGCCAGTGCTCCAGCGTCACCGAGTTGCCGAACCACTGGTGCGCGAGCTCGTGGGCGACCAGCCGCTCCCGCTCCCACCCCGGCGCGACGTAGTTGCTCCCGAAGATCGACAGGGTCTGCGCCTCCAGGGGGATCTCCAGCGGATCCTCGGTGATCACCACGTCGTACCGCGCGAAGGGGTACGGCCCGAACAGCTCGGAAAACGCCTCGATCATGTCCCCGTGGCGCATCATGGGCCCGGCCTCGACCTGCGCCCGCAGCAATGGCGGGAAGTGCAGCCGCACCGGGGTCACGCTGCCCGGCACGTCCCTCGTGGCGTACCGGCCGATCTGGAGCGTCGCGAGGTAGGAGGCCATGGGCTCGGGCTGTTCGTAGATCCACGTCGTACGGCTGGAGCGGCGCCGCGTGGCGACCAAGGAGCCGTTGGCGACGACCTCGTAGTCGTTGTCCGTGGTGATCGAGTACCGATAGCGCGCCTTGTCCCCGGGTCGGTCGTTGCACGGGAACCACGACGGGGAGCCGTGCGGCTGGCTGGCGACGATGACGCCGTCCTCCAGCTCCTCCCAGCCCGCGAGGCCGTCGATGCCGCGGACCTGGGTCGGGTTGCCCGCATACCGGATCCGGACCGTCGAGGTCCGACCTGCGGGCAGCGGCCGGCGCGGCACGATCGTCAGCCGCACGCCGCGGTGGGTGACCTTGGCCGGGCCACCATCGACGGTGACCTTCACGACCTTGAGGCGGTGCAGGTTCAGGGTGAAGCGCTCCAGCGGGCCGGCGACCGGTTCGACCTGGAGCAGGGCCTCGCCCTCCACGTGGTTGCCGGCGAGCTTGATGTCGAGGTCGATGTCGTAGGAGAGCACGCGCAGCGACGGGTCGCCGTGGCCGGGCACGTACGCCTCGTTGTCGCGGCGCGTCTCCGGCGTCCTCCTGCTCACCACTCGCCCTCTCTGGTGTGCCACGGCCCCTCATTTCTCTACCGGCCGGTCATCTTAGGGGCAGGCGTCGACAGGGCGTATGGCGACCGGTCGTGGGAGGCCGGCGCCGCCTTCGTACCGCAGCGAGTTCCCGGGGACCCGGGTGCACCGCGCCGGCGCCATCAGCGCCACGGACCGATCGGGTTGCCGATCCACCGGGTCCGCTCGGGGACCGACTCCCCGCGCATCACGAGGGAGACAGGCCCGACCGTGGTGTGTCGCCCGATGGAGGCCGCCGGCAGGATCACCGAGTTGGGGCCGAGGGTGGCGCCCTCGTGGAGCGTGACCGTGTCGATGGCGAGCACCCGGTCGTGGAAGAGATGCGTCTGGACGACGCACCCGCGCCCCACCGTCGCGCCGTCCTTCAGCGTCACCAGGTCGGCCTCGGGAAGCCAGTACGACTCGCACCACACCCCAGCACCGATCCGCGACCCCATCGCGCGGAACCACAGGTTCAGCCACGGGGTGCCGAGTAGCGCCCGCAGCAGCCACGGGGCCGCGAGTTGCTCGACGAACGTGTCCGAGAGCTCGCTGCGCCATACGAGCGAGCTCCAGAGGGGATGGTTCTCGCGGCGCACCCGCCCGATGAGCGCCCACTTCGCGACGATGGCGAGCAGGCCGGCGAGCGCTCCGAAGACCACCAGCATGACCCCGCCGAGCAGGGCCGCCGCAACCCAGCCGAGGGCGACGGTCACCGCGACGAGGGCCGCGACCGCACCCGCATACCAGATCCCTTGGGCCACCACCGCGAGCGCCCGGCAGGTTTCGACCGCGCCGCGGGCGACCCGCAGCCCGCGGGTGGGACGGTACGTGCGGCTCCGGTCAGCCGTGGTGAGCTGGCGACGCAACGGGGTCGGCGGGCTGCCCAGCCAGGACGTGCCGCGCTTGGCCTTGCCGCGGCGGGGGGCGGCGGACAGCACCGCCACCAGCCCCCGCTTGGGCACCTTGCGCCCCGGTGCGGCCATCCCGGAGTTGCCGACGAAGGCGTGCTTGCCCACCTTCACCTGCTCGACGCGAAGCCACCCGCCGCCCAGCTCGTACCCCCCGATGAGCGTGTCGTCGGCCAGGAAGGCCCCGTCGCCCACCGTGACCAGGCGGGGGATGAGCAGCACGGTGGACGCCTCGACGTCCTTCCCGACCCGAGCTCCCAGGGCACGCAGCCACCACGGCGTCAATGCGCCCGAATAGAGGGGGAACAGCCAGGTCCGGGCCTCGTCGAGGAGCCGCAGCGTCGACCAGGCCTGCCACGCGACCCGGCCCTGCACGGGGTAGTGCCCGGGCTTCAGCCCGACGCCGAGTGCGCGCACGCTGACGCCGACGAGCAGGACGAGGACCGCGAACGCCGCGAGGGAGGCCACCGGCGCCCAGGCCAGCGCGGCGCGGGCTGCCTCGTCGGTGGTGGGGGCCGTCAGCGGGGTGGACCAGCCCGCCAGCCGGCCCACCCCCTCGACCAGGGCGAAGGCCGCGGCCACCGACGCCGCGGGGTAGAGCGACATCAGCGTGCCGAAGAGGGCGTACGCGAGCACCCACGGACGCCGGTTCACCGGCTTGCGGTCCGCCCACGGGCCGCGGGCCGGCCCGAACCGCTGCGCGGGAGCCCCGGACCAGAACTCGCCGTCCGGCACCCTGCCGAAGACCGCCGCGCCCGGCGCGACCTCGGCGTCCTGGCCGATGTCCGCCCCGGGCAGGAGCGTGCTGCGCATCCCCACCCGGGCGCGCCGCCCGATCCGGATCTGGCCGAGCACGAACCGGTCCCCGTCCAGCCAGTGCCCCGCGAGGTCCACCTCGGGCTCGACGCTGCAGCCGTTGCCGAGAGTGAGCGCTCCCGTGACGGGGGGGAGACTGTGCAGGTCGACGTGTCGACCGATGTCGGCACCGAGCAGGCGCGCATACCAGCGGTTCAGCGCCGCACCGGCGAGGGAGACGGGACCGATCTCATCCACGAGCCGCTCGGCGAACCAGACGCGCAGGTGCACTCGACCCCCGCGCGAGTACGTGCCGGGCCGCACGCCCGCGAGCACGAGCCGCGCCAGCCCCGCAGCGAGGAGCATCTTGCCCGGCGGGAAGATGAGCAGCGCCCAGCCGGCCAGGAGCGGCAGCACGACGGCCGCGGACGTCCAGGTGGCCGGGCCGATCCCGAGCGCGGCCGGCACGGGGGAGTCGGTCAGGATCGCCGCGGCGAGCAGGCCGAGCCCGATCCAGGTGAGCCAGCGCAGGGCCCCGATCGTGCGCGCCACGAGCAGTCCGACGGTCTGGACCCAGCCGGAACGCCGCCGGACCGGGTCGATCTCCCGCCGGGAGGGTCCAGGCGCCGCCGCGCCCTTCTCCAGCTCGGCCGCGAGCGCACGCAGCGTGGAGTGCTCGTACACGTTCGCGACCCGGATGCTGGGGTACCGCTGCCGCAAGCGGCTGACCAGCAGCGCCGCGGACAGGCTGGAGCCGCCGAGGTCGAAGAAGTCGTCGTCGAGGGCGCGCGCCGGGGTGCCCAGCAGTTCGCGCCACAGCTCGTTGACGAAGGTCTGCACGCCGTCCAGCTCCAGCGTCGGCTCGGCGGCGTCGTCCGACGACTGCCCGCTCGCACCCGCAGGCAGCGGCCACGGCAGCGCGTCGCGGTCGACCTTGCCGGAGGTGCGGGTGGGCAGGTCGTCCACGATCGCGAGGCGGGGCACGAGCGCGGCCGGGAGATCCTGGCGCAACCGGGCGAGCGCCTCGGGGCGGTCGAACGTGTCGTCGACGACGAGGTAGCCGACGAGGATCGCGGTGCCGGCGTCGGTCGAGCGGACGGCGGCCGCCCCGCCGAGCACGCCCGGCAGGTCGTGCAGCCGCGTGTCCAGCTCGCCCAACTCGATGCGGCGGCCCCCCACCTTGACCTGGTCGTCGGCGCGCCCGCGAAACAGCAGCCCTTCGCCGTCGAAGCACACGAGGTCCCCGCTGCGGTAGGCGCGCTCCCAGCCGAGAGAAGGCATCGGCGCGTACTTCTCGGCGTCCTTCACCGGGTCCAGATACCGGCCGAGCCCGACGCCGCCGATGACCAGCTCGCCGTCGACCCCCGGCTCGACCTCGTGCCCGTCGGCGTCGACGACGGCCAGGTCCCAGCCGTCGAGGGGGAGTCCGATGCGTACGGGTCCCTCGGGCCAGACCTGCGCGGCGCACGCGACGACCGTGGCCTCGGTAGGCCCGTACGTGTTCCAGACCTCCCGATCCGGGGTGGCGAACCGCGCCCCCAACTCGGGAGGGCACGCCTCCCCGCCGACGATCAGCAGCCGGACGCGGTCCAGGGCGTCGTCGGGCCACATCGCGACGAGGGTGGGGACGGTCGAGACGACGGTCACCTTGTTGGCCACGAGCCACGGCCCGAGGTCCATCCCGCTGCGCACGAGCGAGCGAGGGGCGGGGACGAGCGCGGCACCGTACCGCCACGCGAGCCACATCTCCTCGCAGGAGGCGTCGAAGGCGACGGAGAGGCCGGCCATCACGCGGTCGTCGGGGCCCAGCGGCGCGCCCTGGCAGAAGATGGCCGCCTCGGCGTCCACGAACGCGGCCGCGCTGCGGTGGCTGACCGCGACGCCCTTGGGGGTCCCGGTGGAGCCGGAGGTGAAGATGATCCAGGCGTCATCGGTCGGCTCCGGATACTCGACGCTCACCGGGGACCTCGGGTGTCGCGCCTCGATCGTCAGGTCGTTGCCCACGATGGCCGCCACGTGGGCCTCGCCGAAGACGAGGCGGGCCCGTTCCTCGGGGTCGTCCGCGTCGACCGGGACGTACGCCGCACCCGCGCGAAGAATCCCGAGGATCCCGACGTACAGATCGGTGGTCCCCGACGCGATCCGGATGCCGACGCGATCGCCGCGGCCGATACCGAGGGCGCCGAGTTCGGCGGCGAGCGCGTCCGCCTCCTCGGCGAACTCGCTGTACGTGAGGACCTGGGCCCCGTTGTCGAGGGCGACGGCGTCCGGGTGCGCCGCGCAGACCTCGTCGAAGATGTCCACCAGCGTCCGCACCGGCGGTGCCTCGCCGGACCTGCGCAGAGTCACCGCGCGATCGACCCCTTTCGTGCCACGCCCGCGGAA
Organism: uncultured Austwickia sp.; assembly: GCA_934678955.1. The sequence goes on from CAKUSI010000010.1 coordinate 18,890, forward strand.
CGATGCCGTGGCCCCGCCACTGTTGGCGGGCCGCGGCGTACCGCGGGTTCGCCTCGGGAGTATGGCAGTCCAGGGTGAACAACGGGAGGGACCTGGGCAGATTCGGCGCCTTTGTGGCCGGGTCGACACCACCGGGAGCAGGCAACGGCGGAGCGGGCCGCGTGACCGGGTGGCATACTGGCCGCACGTGCTCCGGGGATCGGTGTAAGTCCGAACCGGCGGTGACAGTCCGCGACCCGCGACCGTGGCCCTCCTGGGCGACGGGGACGGTGGACCCGGTGGAATTCCGGGACCGACGGTGAAAGTCCGGATGGGAGGCAGCACGTCGGGAGCCCCCCGCGGGGGTTCCTTCGTCGACGGTCGCGTCCGGCTGTCGGCCCGCTCGGCGCGCGTAGCGTCGGGTGGGGCGAAGGGGCGCGCCCGCTCCGATCGCCCCCGGAGTTCGCCCGTACCACTCGGCGAACAGGAAGGGTCGAGCGTGAGCGACCTGACGCGGGACGCCCGCGCGGAGGACAACGAGCCCGAGGAGCTGATGCGGCGCGCGATCGCCGCCGCGCGCTCCGGGCCGCTCGGAGACCCCAACCCGAGGGTCGGCGCGGTGATCACCGACGCCGCCGGGCACGTCGTCGGCGTCGGATACCACCGGGGCTCGGGCACGCCGCACGCGGAGGTCGACGCCCTCGCGCAGGCGGGGGAGGCGGCCCGCGGGGGCACGGCGTACGTGACCCTCGAGCCGTGCGACCACACCGGACGCACCGGTCCCTGCACGCGGGCCCTGATCGACGCGGGGATCGCCCGGGTCGTGTACGGGCAGGACGACCCCAACCAAGAGGCCGCCGGCGGCGCCGACGCGCTCCAGGCCGCGGGAGTCGAGGTGGAGGGTGGCTTCCTGCTCGCCGAGTGCATGGCGCTCAACCCCGCGTGGACCGTGGCGGTGACGCTGGGGCGGCCCTTCGTCACGTGGAAGTACGCGGCGAGCCTGGACGGGCGCTCGGCGGCCGCCGACGGCACCAGCCAGTGGCTGACCGGGCCCGAGGCCCGCGCCGACGTGCACCGGATGCGCGGCGACTGCGGGGCGATCATGATCGGCACCGGGACGGCGCTCGCGGACGATCCCCGGCTCACGGTGCGGGACGCGGAGGGCGGGTTGGCAGACCGCCAGCCGCTGCGGGTCGTGGTCGGCCACCGGGATCTCCCGCAGGACGCGCACCTCCTCGACGACGACGCCCCCACGGCGCAGCTGCGCACCCACGACCCCCACGCGGTCCTCGCAGACCTGCACGCGCGGGGGGTCCGCCACGTGTTCCTCGAGGGCGGCCCGACGCTCGCGGCGGCCTTCCTGCGCGAGGAGCTCATCGACCTGGCGGTGGCCTATGTGGCCCCCGCCCTCCTCGGAGCCGGCCCGGCGGCGATCGGCGACCTCGGGATCGGCACCCTCGACCGCGCGGTGCGCCACCAACTCCTGGACGCCAGGGCGCTCGGGTCGGACGTGCGCATCATGCTCCGGCCGATGCGCTCGCACGAGACCGAGCCGCCCGGCGGCAGCCCCTGAACGCCCGACGAGTGCCGCGCCACACCCGGACGCGACACCGCCGCCCGCCCCGGAAGGGCCACCCACGCACCCGGCGCGCAGCACACCTCAGCACCACGACACACCTCAGTCGAAGGAGACAGGACATGTTCACCGGGATCGTCGAGGAACTCGGCCGCGTCGAGTCCATCGAGCACGGCGCGGAGTCGGTCGTGCTGCGTGTCCACGGCCCGACCGTCGTGTCCGACGCCCGACACGGCGCGTCGATCGCCGTGAACGGCGTGTGTCTCACGGTCGTGAGCTCCGATGAGCGTTCGTTCGCGGTCGACGTCATGAAGGAGTCGCTGGACCGCTCCAACCTCGGAGAGCTGCGGGAGGGCAGCCCGGTGAACCTCGAGCGGGCGATGGCCGCGGACGGACGGTTCGGCGGGCACGTCGTCCAGGGCCACGTCGACGCGACGTGCCGCTGCCTGCGGCGCACCCCCGGAGACAACTGGGAGGTCGTGGCGTTCGACCTGCCGGCCGCCCTCGCTCCCTACGTCGTGGAGAAGGGCTCGATCACCCTCGACGGGGTGTCGCTGACCGTGAGCGCGTTGCGGGCGGACGAGTTCGAGGTGAGCCTGATCCCCACCACGCTGGAGCTGACCACGTTGGGGGCGCTGCCCGTCGGCGGCACGGTCAACGTCGAGGTCGACGTCATCGCGAAGTACGTGGAGCGCCTGCTGGCGACCCGGGGCGACGTCGCGCCTGGCGATCCCGACGGAGCCCTGATCGAACGCGGCGGGGCTCGGGACGAACGCGGCGGACTCGGGGAGGGTGGCGCGACGATCGCTGCCGGGGGGAGGTCGGCATGACGCAGGAGGCGCCGACCGCGGGCTTCGCCACGATCGAGACCGCCCTGCAGGCCCTGCGCGACGGCCTGCCGGTGCTGGTCCTGGACGACACCGACCGGGAGAACGAGGGCGACGTGGTCGCTGCCGCGCAGACCCTCACCGTCCCGTGGCTGGCGTGGACCATCCGGCACACCTCGGGCTACTTGTGCGTCCCGATGAGCGCGGAGCGCGCCGACGCGCTGCGCCTGCCGCCGATGGTCCTCGACAACGAGGATCCGCGCACCACGGCCTACACGGTCTCCTGCGACGCCGCGTCCGGGATCACGACGGGCATCAGCGCCGCGGACCGTACGCGGACGATCCGCCTCCTCGGCGACCCGGCCACCGGTCCCGAGGATCTGATCCGCCCCGGTCACGTGTTGCCGCTGCGGGCCCGCGACGGCGGGGTGCTGGAGCGCCGCGGCCACACCGAGGCCACGGTCGACCTGACCCGCCTCGCCGGCCTGCAGGGCGTCGGCGTGATCGGGGAACTCGTCCACGACGACGGCACGATGATGCGCACCGACGCGGTCCTCGATCTGGGACGGCGCGAGGGGCTGCCGGTCGTGACGATCGCGGACCTCGCGACGTGGCGTCTCGCGCACGACCCCCTCGCCGACTCCCGAGCGGCCGACTCGCTCGACGCCGAGCCGGGCGACACCGAGCTCGCCGCCGTTCGACCCGGCGCGAAGGACGCGTCGCTCACGCCGCGCGTCCTCCGGCGCAGCGAGGCCGCCCTGCCGACCGTGCACGGCGAGTTCCGCATCGTCGGCTTCGAGGACCAACGCACCGGCGCGGAGATCATCGCGCTCATCAGCCCGCTCGGTCTCGGCGCGCGGCCCCTCGTCCGCGTGCATTCCGAATGCCTGACCGGCGACGCGTTCGCCTCGCTTCGTTGCGACTGCGGCCCACAGCTGCAGGCCGCGCTCGCGACCGTCGCCCGGTGCGGGGGAGCAGTGGTCTACGTGCGCGGGCACGAGGGCCGCGGCGTGGGACTGCTGGCGAAGCTGGCGGCCTACCACCTGCAGGACGGCGGCGCGGACACCGTCGACGCCCAACTCGCGCTCGGCTTGCCGGTCGACGACCGCGAGTACGGGGGCGCCGCGGCCGCGCTGCGCGCCCTGGGCGTCCGCGAGCTGGTGTTGCTGACCAACAACCCCGCCAAGGTCAGCGGGCTCGAGCGGGCCGGGCTGCGGGTCGCCGACCGGCGGCCGCTGCACGTGCCCGCGAACCCGGCCAACGCCACCTACCTGCGCACGAAGCGCGAGCGGATGGGGCACCTGCTGCTGTCCGACCTCGGGCTGCGCGACGGGCACGCGCCCGCGACGCCGGCCGGCCTGGAGGTACCCGAGGGCATCGCGGAGAACCTGGCGGGTGGCCTCACGGACGATTTCGCTGCCGGTGAGGCCATCGACGCCCGACTCGCGCCCTGCCCCAGCGACACCGGCGCGTCGAACCACGACGGAGAGGACTGACATGGCCGGCCACGGAGCCCCCGCCATCCACCCCGACGGAGCCGGCCTCCGCGTCGCCGTCGTGGCGTCCAGCTGGCACGACCTCGTGATGGACGGCCTCGTCGACGGCGCCCGCCGGGCACTGTCCGACTGCGGGGTCGCCGATGTCACCTGGGTCCGCGTGCCCGGCACCTTCGAGCTGCCCGTCGCCTGCGCACGGCTCGCCGACCGGCACGACGCCCTCGTCGCCCTCGGGGTCGTGATCCGCGGCGGGACCCCCCACTTCGACTACGTCTGCGAGGGCGCGACGCACGGGATCACGCAGGTCATGGTCCGCACCGGCACCCCCGTCGGTTTCGGGGTGCTCACCTGCGACACCGACGCGCAGGCGATCGCGCGCGCCGGGCTCGAAGGATCGAGTGAGGACAAGGGGTATGAGGCCGCGGTGGCCGCGGTGTCGATGGCCCGTACGTTGGACGAGGTGGCGCCCCGGCCCACCTGAGCGTCCCGACGGGCGGTAGGTCACAATCGCCGGGGGCGAGTGAGCACGATCCCTTGAGGCCCGGGCGCGGCTCCGGGTGGGTGGAAGGACCTGCATGGACGCGCTGGCGCAGCTGTTCGAGGCGAAGATCACCATCGCGGGCTACCCGCTCTACTGGCGGGAGATCATCGGCAACCTCTTCGGCTTCGCGTCCGCCATCGGGGGGATGCGCCGCCGCGTCTGGGCCTGGCCGATCGGGATCATCGGCAACGTGATCCTGTTCACCGTCTTCTTCGGGGCGGCGCTGTCGCTGGACGACGGCCGGCATCCCCTCTTCGGTCAGGCCGCCCGGCAGGTGTTCTTCATCGCGACCAGCGTCTACGGCTGGTGGCGATGGCGGGAGTCGCGCAAGTCGCGGGCTGTGCGTGGACCGGCGATCACGCCGCGCTGGGCCACCGGCGTGGAACGCGCGCAGTACCTCGTCGTCTGGGTGCTGCTCGTCGTCGTCGCCCAGTGGGTGTTCGCGTCGGTCGGGGCGGGCTGGCCGGCGCCGCGCTGGTACTACTGGACCGACGCGTGGATCTTCACCGGCTCGATCATTGCGACGTTCGCGATGGCGCGCGGCTGGACGGACTTCTGGCTGTGCTGGATCGCCGTGGACCTCATCGGGGTGCCGCTGCTGTGGCACAGCCAGTACTACCCGAGCGCGGTGCTCTACGCCGTGTACGGCGGCCTCGTCGCATACGGCTTCGTCGTGTGGCTGCACGCGTCCCGCGCGGAGAGCGGGCCGCCGCCCGCCCCCGCCACTCCGCCGGCGACCCCGGGACCAGTCAGGGCGCTGGACGGCCCCGAGCGCGGGGGGTGACACCGCCGCGGTGAAACCCCGTGGCTCCGACCCCGATTCCGCACGTCGACGCCGCTGATCAGCTCAGACTCCCGACGGGCCCTGCCGATAGGCGCCGTGAAGGCGCGCCCGCCGTGGGTGCGACGGCGAGCGCGAGGATTCGGCATGAGCGACAGCACGGTGCGCGGCGGCGACGACCAGGCGCTGATCGAGACCTGGGTCGAGGACGCGACCGGCCTGCGCGTGGCGATCGTCGCGGCGCGCTGGCACGGTCAGTACATGGAGGGAATGCTCGAGGGGGCGACGCTCGCCCTGTCCGAGAACGGCATCACCGACCCAGAGGTCATCCGCGTCCCGGGCGCCTTCGAGCTGCCGGTGGTGTGCGCGCGCCTCGTCCGGCGCCCCATCGACGCGATCGTGGCCCTCGGCATCATCCTCAAGGGAGGCACCCCCCACTTCGAATACGTGGCCCAGTCGGTCACCCAGGGGCTCTCGCGGGTCTCGGTGAACTCCGGCGTGCCGATCGGCTTCGGGGTGTTGACCGCTGAGAACGAGATGCAGGCCCGGGACCGGTCGGGGGTGCACGGGTCGCGGGAATCCAAGGGGTACGAGGCCGCCATGTCCGCTCTGGCGACCGCGACCACTCTGCGCGGCCTGGAACTGCACCCGCACGCCTGAACCCCTCGCCGATCCGCGGGCCTGAACCCGTCCCCTTCCGCGGACGGTCTTCGCCTATCGGGGCCTCGCCCGACTTCCTTTACCTCGTGATGCTTGCCGGGTGGCTCTTGAGCCCGCCCGACGCCCGTCGCGGTGCCCGGATACCGGGCCCACCTCGACAGGGCCTCGCGCGAGGCGTATTTTTCTGCACGAAAGTGTAGAAATACGTTGACATGGAGGATCCGATGAGTGCTGACACGGAGCGGACCGAACTGCCCCTGACCGAGGCGCCGGCGTGTGGTTGCGGAGAAGCGCACGCGGAGGTGCCCGAGCTGGACGCCAGGGTGATTCCGCACGCGATCCGGCACGGGTCGGTCTTCGGCGCGTTGAGCCAGGTCAAGCCGGGGGCCGCCATGGTCCTGGTGGCCCCCCACGACCCGCTGCCGCTGCTCGCCCAGATCGTCGAGCGCGAGGGCGACGCGGTCCAGATCAGCTACCTGCAGCGCGGCCCCGACGCCTGGCGGTTACTGCTGAGCCGGCGCTGAGCAGTCGGCGCTGCTGTCGAGTCGATGCTGCCGATTCGCGGCGCCGAGCCGACGCTGCTGAGCGAGGGAGCCGTTCGCGCGCCCCGGGGATCTCTCCCGGGGCGCGCGGCGGTGCTCGGGTCCTGCCCTCTCCCGAGGCGTCCACCGGCGGCGCTCCTAGACTGATCCCCGTGTCCGCCGGGTGGGCCGGCCACGTCGGCCGGGCAGCGCGTTTCGTCGTCGTCGGCGTCGCCAACACGGCCGTCTACTACGCCTGCTACCGGCTGCTGCTCCTCGCCGCCCCATACCTCGCCGCGCATCTGCTGGCGTGGGCGGTGGCTGTCGTGTTCTCGTTCTTCGCCAACTGCCACTTCACGTACAGGGTCCGGCCGACCTGGCGTCGGTTCGTCCTGTTCCCACTCACGACGGCGGTGAACTTCGCCATCACCACGGTCGGCGCGGTCGCGTTCGTCGAGTGGTGGGGTGTCGCGGATCGGTATGCCACCCTGCTCGCCGGAGTGATCGCGATCCCGGTGACGTTCCTCGTCACGACCCGCGTGCTGACCGGCGCCCCATCCGCCGACCGGATCCTGTCGTCTCACGAACCGCTCGCATCGCGTCCGGGCCCGACCACGAACCCGCCACCCGGACCGGATGGCGGGCGGGCGGCGGGGCCTCCGGGCGTGGCCGGTAGCCTGTGGGGCCGTGAAGACCTTCGAGGAGCTGTTCGACGAGCTGAGCGAGAAGGCCCGGACGCGCCCTGAAGGATCCGGGACCGTCGCCCAGCTCGACGCGGGCGTCCACGCGATCGGCAAGAAGATCGTCGAGGAGGCCGCGGAGGTCTGGCTGGCCGCCGAGTACGAATCGGACGAGGACACGGCCCTGGAGATCAGCCAGCTGCTCTACCACGCGCAGGTCATGATGATCGCGCGGGGACTGAGCCTGGCGGACGTCTACCGACATCTGTGAGCACGCGCCGCTCCCCGACCCCATCTCACCCCGAAAGAACTTTCATGCTGCGTATCGCCGTGCCCAACAAGGGATCGCTCGCCGAGGCCGCCATCACGATGCTGCAGGAGTGCGGCTACCGCACCCGCCGGGACAGCAAGGAGCTGGTGGTCGCCGATCACGAGAACGACGTCGAGTTCTTCTACCTGCGCCCGCGGGACATCGCGGTCTACGTGGGGGCCGGCACCCTCGACGCCGGCATCACCGGACGGGACCTGCTGCTCGACTCCGGCGCGGAGGCGCGGGAGGTGTTGCCCCTGGGCTTCGCAGCCTCGACGTTCCGGTTCGCGGGCAAACCTGGCGTGGCCGACGGCGTCGCCGACCTGCAGGGACGGCGGATCGCGACCAGCTACGAGGGGCTGGTGGAGGCCCACCTCGCGCAGCACGGGGTCGCCGCGACGGTCGTGCGCCTTGACGGCGCGGTGGAGACGTCGATCACCCTCGGGGTGGCCGACGTGATCGCCGACGTCGTCGAGACCGGCACGACGCTGCGCAACCAGGGCCTGGAGGTGTTCGGCGATCCGATCCTGCGGTCGGAGGCAGTCCTGATCACCCGGGAGCAGAACGGCAACGGCACCAAGCTGGAGGTCCTCGCCCGCCGGCTCCAGGGGGTGCTGACCGCTCGCGAGTACGTGATGGTCGACTACGACATCCGTGTGGAACTCCTGGAGGACGCCTGCGCGATCACTCCCGGCCTGGAGTCGCCGACCGTCAGCCCGCTGCACGACAAGGAGTATGTGGCGGTGCGCTCGATGGTGCCGCGGCGCGGCATGAACCGAGTCATGGACTCCCTCTACGCCCTGGGCGCGCGGGGAATCCTGGTGACGGACATCGCCGCCTGCCGCCTCTGACCCGCCGCCGGGAGGCGTGCCAGAGTGGGGCACGTGAGCGCCTCGAGCACCCCCCGGACCGATCCCTACGCCCCGATGCGGCCGCGGCGCGGCGCGATGGTGGCCGCGGTGCTCGGGGCGGTCGTCCTGGGGTCCTTCCTGTTCGCCGCGATCACCATCCCCGGAGCCGACAGCCAGAAGGGCGACTGGGGGATCGCCGACCGGATCTTCATCGCGGGCCTCGGCATCGTCATCGCCTGGTTCATCTGGCGTTTCGCGACGATCCGGGCGCTGCCCAGCAGGACCGGCATCGTCGTGCGCAACCTGTTCGTCACGCGCCGCCTGGAGTGGAGCGAGGTGTTGCGGGTTCAGTTCGGCGGCGGCGCCCCGTGGGCGCGGCTGGATCTGACGGATACGGACACGCTGGCGGTGATGGCGATCCAGAAGGCTGACGGCGCGTACGGCCAAGCGCTCGCCTCCAGGCTGGCCGCCCTGGTCCAGGTGCACGCCCAAGGTGCCGAACCGCGCGCACGATTCGAGTCGGGACGGTCCGGGTCAGCCGGCGACGGTTCCCCGTCGCCCGGGACGGACTCGCCCCGGTCCGCATCCGGCCCCTCCGCGCAACCGTTGACAGACCACGATCTGCCTCACCCTGAAACGCGTGGCCCGGACTCGCCTGGCCCGGACTCGCCTGGCCCGGACTCGCCTGGCCCGGACTCGCGTGACCCGGAGGAGCCATACCGCTGACCTGCGGTTCGTCCCCTGGCTCGGCCGGACCGGTCGGCTTTGCGCATGGTCCGCGCGCGGATCCGTGGCCGCCGACGAGGCATCCCTCACAGCGCCGACGCCGCCGGTCTGCGTAGCCGAAGTGAACAGGCGTCCTATAGTGCAAGGACGGCCCTCCGGTCGATGGGCGTCCCTAGCACCCATCGTCGCCGCGGGGCAGCTCGGGGAATGGAGTTTCGAGAATGCCGGCGTTCGGCCTACGACGACGTGCCCGAATAACCGCGGCCACCACCGCGCTCTGCCTGGGGGGCCTGGTCCCGCCCGTGCTTCCCAGCGCCGCAGGCGCGCCGCCGACGCCCTCCAACGTGGCGTCCGTGGCCGCGCAGGGGGAGGGGCACAGGGATCGTCCTCCCCGTCGCACACTCGACCCCGAACCCGAGGATGTGGGGGCGCGTGCCATCGGCTCCTCGGTGTCACCTCCCCCCGGAGCCGAGTGCCCCACCGGGACCGTCAAGCTGCGGACGGCATACGCCGACAGCTTCGAGGGGAGGTTCAACCGGCCCACCGTCAACTTCGGGTGGACGTTCAACCGTAGTGATTCCGCAGCGGCGGGAACGTACACCCTGCTCTCCGAGCGAACATGGACCGGACGTGATGACGAGTACTCCGAACTGGCGCTCGAGTCACCCGTGACACTCGGAACAGGGCGGACGTACCTCTCCTTCTCGGCGCGGGGCACGTATGCCGCCGGAAGCGCCGTCGTTTATGCGAACGCCGACTCGTGGGGCCTGTCCCGGGTCGCCAGCCCCACGGCGTTCTCCCGCTTCCGCTTAGACCTCACGGATACGGTGAGCGTTGCGGGTGACTCGAGCGTCACCTTGCGCTTCGCGAATGTGCCCGCGTTCGCCGAGAACCGTTCGCCTCAGACCTTCGAGATCGACGACGTTTCGATCTATCAGTGCTCGGCGACCGCCTCGAAGGCGACAGGCGACTTCAACGGTGACGGACGAGCCGACGTGGTGGCGGTCGACAGCGTCGGGACGCTGTGGCTGTGGCGGGGCACCGGGCGTGGCACCCTCGAACCCGACCCGATCCGGGCCGGTACCGGATGGGGGTCGATGACCTGGATCGCCGCGGTGGGCGACCTGGACGGCGACGGGCGTGCGGACCTGATGGCGCGGGACACCGCGGGGTCCCTGTGGTCCTACAGCGGCGACGGCATCCGCAGCTTCAGCTCACGCAGCCTGATCGGCACGTGGTGGCACACCATGGCCTCGATCGTGCCGATGCCCGACATGACCGGCGACGGGGTGCCCGAACTCCTCGGGCTGACCACATCGGGGGACCTCTACCGCTACACGCTGCGACCAGGACCCCGGATCACCGACAAGACGCTGATCGGGATCCAGTTCTACGAGTTCTCCCGGCTCACCTCGACCGGCGACTACAACGGCGACGGCACACCGGACGTCCTCGGGATCAAGAAGGCCGACGACACGATGTGGGCGTACTGGACCCGTCCCGGCGGGACGCTGCAGCCGCGCGGCACCTTCCTCGGCAACGGCTGGACGATGAAGCACGTCTCCAGCCCCGGCGACTTCGACGGCAACGGCTTCCGGGATGTCCTTGCGCTGAACCGCTACGACAACCTCGTTGTCTACTACGTCGCCGCGGGGCGCTGGGCGGGCACTGCGGTGGCCGGAACCGGCTGGCGGTACCGGCTGATCGGGTGACCTAGACGGGGAGTGGGTCCGGGCCATGGATTCCAATCCGCCGGGTTCCGGTGGGGGCTCGGTTGCCCGCTGACGGCGCGGTTGGTCGACGTGGGCTCGGGTTTGTCGGCGTTGGCGCTGCTGTTGGAGCGTCTA
>CAKUSI010000011.1 GCA_934678955.1 uncultured Austwickia sp.
TCGATGCGGGCGCGCAGTCGCCGGTAGGTCTCGGCGATCTGGGCGGCGCGCTCGATGGGGACCGCCCCGGACAGCACTCCAGCACGCAGGGGCGCCACATCGTGGCCGTGGCAGGTGCGGGCTACCTGGGCGAGTGCCCGCCCGACTGCCGGGGTGACGGGCACGTGGGCCTCGCGGCAGGACTGTTCCAGCCAGGCCCCCACGCGGGGGTAGTCCGAGGCGGCGATCACGCCGCGGTCGTTGGCCTCCAGTACGACTGCGGCCTGGGCGGCGCGGGCGGCCGCCACGAGCCCGGACGCGGCGGCGGCCAGCGCGGCCAGGTCGGGGCCAGCGACGCGGGGGAGCGCGGCGACGAGCTCGCCCAGCCGCTGACGCATCCGCTCCAGCTCGGAGACCAGATCGGCCGCGTCCACCAACCCGATCCCACCAGGGCCGGTCCCTTCGATGGGGCCGACACTGGTGCCACCGCGACCAATATCGCGACGGGGAGCGCCGCCGGGAACTGATGCGCCGGGCACATGAGCGGGATCGGCTCGGCTCTCACCCATACCGGCAGGAAGGTCCCGTCCGTCGCCCGACGAACCGCGGGCGGGGGAGTCGAACGGGCTGGTCATGGCACCGATTCTATCGTTCATGTGTTCGAACATCTAGGATTACTCGCCGCCAGCAGCCCACGGCTGCAGGTCATTTCGCCCTTCTTTCCGGCATCGTGATGTCTGGGTGAAAGCGAGGCTCCCCCAACGGGATTCATCCTCTGTCGCACGGGGCGGAAGCTGTGATCTGCGTCACATAAAACGAGACGGGTTTGGTAGCCCCGAGTCCGCCTCAGTGGCCCGCCCGACAGCTCGTCACGAGGGAATGTGGTGGCCTGTTCGGTCGCGTGAGCTGCGGGTGCGATGAACCGCCGGCGGAGAGAGCATGGTCGGAGGAGGCGCACAGCATGGCCGGACGAGAGGAGAGTGGCCATGGCTATCACGCTCAACCACACCATCGTGCATGCGAAGGACAGGCGTGCGTCGGCTGCGTTCCTGGCGGAGATGCTGGGGCTGGGGGCGCCCGAATCATACGGGCCGTTCATGGTGGTGCAGGTCGGCGACACGTCGCTGGACTTCGCCGACGATCACGCGCCGCGGGGGTTTCAGCGTCAGCACTTCGCCTTTCTCGTCAGTGAGGACGAGTTCGACGAGATCTGGGGTCGGATCAAGGAGCGCGGCCTGACGTACTGGTCTGATCCAGGCCGTCGCCACGCCGGGGAGATCAACCGTCACGACGGCGGTCGAGGTCTGTACTGGGATGACCCCGACGGGCACCACTTGGAGATCATCACGGTCCCGTACGGCGGCATGCGCTGAGGGCCCGGCATAGGGGATCACGTGTTTCAAACGACGTCTGTGTGATTCGCACGTCATTCTGCGCGGCGCGCGCAGATGGTGGCCTGGTCGGCGAGATCTCGGCGAGCGTGGTTACACCGGAGCGAGCGTGGTTACACCGGAGCAAGCAGGCGATGGGGGCCGGGGCGGCAGATCGATCGTGATCGGCTGACCAGCTCGTACCTGACCCCCGCGCTGGACGACCGCCATCACGCCGGCTTTGCGGATGACATCTGGCGTGGACGCATTCACCGATCCGGTCGGTGGCGCCGGCTCCTCGGTGGGTGTCCCGTCGGCTCTCTGGAGGACCACCTTGAGCAGCCCCGGGCGGAAGTCGTTGATCTGCGCGCAGGGATTGCGTAGCCCTGTCAGTCGAAGTGCCGCTGTGCCCATCCGTAACGTCGTGTCGGTCGGCAGCCCGAGCAGGTCTACGCCCGCAGTCAGGATGTTCTCACCGAGATCGCCGGGTGACAGCTCGAAGCCCATCGCGTGCGCCTCATCGAAGAGTTCTGCGTGGATCACGTGAACCTGGCGAAGGTTCAGCTGACGCGGATCACGGCGCACTCGGGACCGGTGCTGGACGAACCTGCCTGAGTGCGCGTCGCCAACGACTCCGAGGCCGGCGACGAGGACGATCGCGTCCACCGGTTGCTTGCTGAACCGATGGGATGCGTCACGACTGACAGCGGCCACATACATGGCGCGCATCCCCACCTCCCATGTCGACGAGCGTACGACCACCACAGGAGTGGGGCCGCTGATAAGCGTGAAATGACATAATATAGATTATCGGACAACGACGAGCAGGAGGAAGCTGACCCACCGGTCACTTGTAGTGGAAGCGAGCCTGCAGGATCACGAGATCCTCGCCGTCCACCAAGTACACCAAACGGTGCTCGTCGGTGATGCGTCGTGACCACGCTCCGGCGAAAATGTGCCTGAGCGTTTCCGGCTTGCCGATGCCCGCGGTCGGATCCCGCAACGCGTCATCGATGAGCCGGTTTATCCGGACCTGAACCTTCCGGTCGGCCCGGAGCCAGTAGGTGTAGTCCTCCCAGCCGTTCGTCGTGAAGACGAGTTTCACTCGACCAGCTCGCGTTCGTGACGATCGCCGGAACGGGCCTGCTGGAGGCTCTCCAGGAGTCGCTTCGCGTTGGCGGGGACGCGCAGCAGGTATGCGGTCTCCTCCAGGGCGGCAAACTCCTCGGCGGAGATGAGAACAGCGTTGCCCCGTCGGGACGTGATCTCGATGGCGATGCGGTCGTTGTTGACCTGCTCGATCAGTGGGAAGAGTTGCTTGCGCGCCTCGCTCGCGGTGATTGACATGACAGGCCTCCTGATAGTGGTACTAGAATACGGTACCACTATCGGCGTGAGGGTCGCTCAACTCCCGTTCGACGAATTCCCGCTCCTACCAGTTCGCTTGGGGGTGCCTGTGCCGTCAGCGGCTCGTGCGGAACATGCCGGACAGCAGCCAGGTCACGATGCTGATCAGGATCGAGCCCAGCAGGGCCGAGGAGAAGCCGTCCACGGTGAAGCCCAGTCCGAGCTGACCGGCGACCCAGGCGCTCAGCATGAGCATCCACGCGTTGACGACCAGCAGGAACAGCCCGAGGGTCAGCACGATGAAGCAGCCGGTCAGCGCCGCAACCACCGGGCGCACGAACGCGTTCACGACCCCGATGATCAGCGCCACGGCGGCCAAGGTCCCCACGATCGCCGCCGTGCTGGAACCGCTCACCGCGATCCCCGGAATCAGCCAGGCGTCCGCCGCGACGGCGACGCCGACCACGACCGTACGCATGAGGAAGTTCATGCCCTCAAGCCTTCCACCCTCGAGGAGACCCGGCGGCGTCAACCCACGGCTTTACCCCGCCGCGCCGACGTAGGCCGCCAGGTGCTCACCGGTCAGCGTCGACCGCGCGGCCACCAGCTCCGAGGGCGTGCCTTCGAACACGACCCGCCCGCCATCATGGCCAGCGCCGGGCCCCAGGTCGATGATCCAGTCGGCGTGCGCCATCACCGCCTGGTGGTGCTCGATCACGATCACGGTCCGGCCGGAGTCCACCAGGCGGTCGAGTAACCCCAGCAGGTGCTCCACGTCGGCCAGGTGCAGGCCGGAGGTCGGCTCGTCCAGGACGTAGACCGTGCCCTTCTCGGCCATCTGAACGGCCAGCTTCAACCGCTGGCGTTCCCCGCCGGACAGGGTCGTGAGGGGCTGGCCCAGCGTGAGGTACCCCAGCCCCACGTCGTGCAGGCGCGCCGCGATCTTGTGCGCGGCCGGGATGCGCCCCTCCCCGGCCGAGAAGAACTCGCTCGCCTCGGCCACCGGCATCGCCAGCACCTCGCTGATGTCCTTGCCACCCAGCGTGTACTCCAGCACCTCCGCCTGGAAACGCTTCCCCTCGCACTCCTCGCAGACGCTGGACACAGTCGCCATGAACCCCAGGTCGGTGAACACCAGCCCGGCCCCCTTGCAGGTCGGGCAGCCGCCCTCCGAGTTCGGGCTGAACAGCGCCGGCTTGACGCCGTTGGCCTTGGCGAACGCCTTGCGGATCGGGTCGAGCAGCCCCGTGTATGTCGCGGGGTTGCTCCGCCGCGACCCCTTGATCGCTCCCTGGTCGATGGCCACGACGCCCTCGCGCCCGGCCACCGAGCCGTGGATGAGCGAGCTCTTGCCCGACCCAGCGACGCCGGTCACCACGACGAGCACCCCGCGCGGAATGTCGACGTCGACGTTCTTGAGGTTGTGCGTGGACGCCCCGCGGATCTCCAGCGTCCCCGAGGGAGAACGGACTTCGGGCTTCAGGCGGGCCCGGTCGTCCAGGTGCCGCCCCGTCAACGTGCCACTCCCCCGCAGCCCCTCCACGCTGCCGGCGAAGACGATTTCTCCTCCGGCCGTGCCCGCCCGGGGGCCGAGGTCGACCACGTGGTCGGCGATCGCGATCGTCTCGGGCTTGTGCTCGACCACCAGGACCGTGTTGCCCTTGTCGCGCAGGCGGACGAGGAGGTCGTTCATCCGCTGGATGTCGTGCGGGTGCAGTCCGACGGTCGGCTCGTCGAAGACGTATGTCACATCAGTGAGCGAGGATCCCAGGTGGCGCACCATCTTCGTGCGCTGGGCCTCCCCGCCGGACAGCGTGCTCGACGGTCGGTCGAGGCTGAGGTAGCCCAGGCCGATCTCGACGAAGGCGTCCAGGTGGTCGCCCAGGCTCCGTACGAGCGGCCCGACCGACGCGTCGTCGATCCTCCGCACCCACTCCGCCAGGTCGCTGACCTGCATCGCGCAGGCGTCCGCGATGCTGACGCCTGCGATCTTGGATGTCCGGGCGCCTTCCGCGAGCCGTGTCCCCTCGCACTCGGGGCAGGTCGTGAACTTCACCGCGCGCTCGACGAAGGCCCGGACGTGCGGCTGCATCGACTCCGGATCCTTGGTGAGCATCGACTTGGTGATCTTGGGGATCAGCCCCTCGTAGGTGAGGTTGATGCCCTCGACCTTGATCTTGGTCGGTTCCCGATGCAGGAGGTCGTGCAGTTCCCTCGTGCCGTAGTCGCGGATCGGCTTGTCCGGGTCGAAGAAGCCGGAGCCGATGAAGATCCGGCCGTACCAGCCGTCCATGCTGTAGCCCGGGATGGTGAACGGCCCCTCGCGCAGCGACTTGGAATCGTCGTAGAGCTCGGCGAGGTCGATGTCGGAGACCTGCCCGAGCCCCTCGCAGCGCGGGCACATACCGCCCGTGATGTGGAAGGTCCGCTTCTCGACCTTCGACCCGGCCCCGCGCTCGACCTTCACGCCGCCCTGGCCGGTCACGGAGGGAACGTTGAAGGAGTACGCCTGCGGGGAGCCGATGTGGGGCTGTCCCAGCCTGCTGAACAGCAGCCGCAGCAGGGCGTTGGCGTCGGTCGCCGTGCCGAGCGTCGAACGGGCGTTGGCGCCCAAGCGCTCCTGGTCGACGATGATCGCCGTCGTGAGTCCTTCGAGGAGGTCGACGTCCGGGCGGTCGAGGGTGGCCATGAAGCCCTGCACGAACGCGCTGTAGGTCTCGTTGATGAGGCGCTGGCTCTCCGCGGCGATCGTGTCGAAGACCAGGGAACTCTTGCCGGAGCCGGACACCCCGGTGAAGACGGTCAGGCGCCGCTTCGGGATCAGCAGGCTGACGTCCTTGAGGTTGTTCTCCCGCGCTCCGTGGACCCGGATCACCTCGTGGCTGTCCGCCAGATGCGGGGTCGATCCGCCGCGTGTCACGTCGTTCATGTCTCTCAGTGTGGCCCCCGGTGTCCTCCCCGGTAGGCCGCCTCTCCCGCTACGACCGCCGCAGCGGTACGGTGCCCTTGTCTACCTAGGTATAGAAGGTGTCAAGGGTGAGTGTGGTGTCATCCAAGAAAGTCTCGGGGTGCGGTCAGGCGGTGACTACTGCCCGGCGTACGGCTTCTCCGGTAAGGGACGGGTGCGCTCCGTGGGTCGACGCTGGTCAGCCGCCTTTCGTGAATTTTCACGTCGCAGCGTTCAGTTGTCTTGAACGACTGACCACCCTATGTTGTGCACCATGACTTCCCCTTCCGCGACGGTGAGCGTGCAGCGGATCGTTCGCGCCCCGGCGGGCGAGCTGTTCACCCTCATCACGGACCCTTTGCGGCATCCGCTGATGGACGCGACGGGCAGCATCCAGGAGGCGGTCACGACCGAGCCACTCCGGGAGGTGGGCCAACGGTTCATCCACCGGCTCAGCGTGGCCTGGGGTGATCAGGTGATCGTCACGGAGGTCGAATACTGGGTCAGCAGGCTCGTTCCCGATCGCAGTCTCGAATGGTCGGCCCCCGAGCACGGCCCGTTCTCGCTCAGCTGGCGGCTGCGCGTCGATCTCGACCCGCTCGACGAGGTGACCACGCGGGTCATCATGCACTTCATGTGGGCTGACGCCGAGGCCGCCGCGGCCGCCGAGCCGATGTTCTCTGCCGACGAGCTGGCCGCCTGCCTGGACGCCATCGCCGAGGCCGTCGAGTAGCAGCGAGCGCGGCGAAGGGGTCCACCGCGAGTTTATTCGTGGTGGACCCCTTCGCAGACAGGCGGTGGTCGCCTGGGGTCAGTTCTTGAAGGCGTCCTTGACCTTCTCGCCCGCCTGCTTGATGTCGGACTTGGACTGGTCGCCCTTGCCCTCTGCCTCGAGGCGGTTGTTGTCCGTGGCCTTGCCGGCGGCCTCCTTGGCCTTGCCGCTCACCTTGTCGGCCGCGTTCTCGATCTTGTCGCCAATGCCCACGAGCTACTCTCCTTCGCTAGCGCCGACGCCGAGGCCGTCGTCACGGGATGGCGTCGACGGCAGATCACGACTGTCGGTCGTTGGTCTGACACTGACCCGATACCCGGTGTGCTAGCGGCCAAACCGGATGATCCACTGCAAGGTTCGCAGATCGACTGAGTCGTGACGGCGTCGAGACGCTCACACGGCCCGGCGGCGCGTGACGACGGCGGTCGACCACGGAGTTCCGGCTCAGCCGTGGGCCACTCCCCCTGATGGAGGGTTTGCGCGCGGTGGCAGAGCCGCTACGCTGACGGGCACCGTGCGGTCGGCGCACCGGGTCTCCCGGGGTGGGGCAAGGCGTCGCCCCGGTGAAGCCGAGGGAACAACGTCCCGACCGGTGGCGTTGCACACGGATGAGTCCGGCCGTGGGAGCCCCACGGAACCCGGACGTAATGGGTTCACGGAGGTTGAGGGGCGATGGCGGAACGTTCGTTGCGAGGCACCAATCTGTCGGCGCTGAGCATGGAGACGGACGAGAACGTGGTCCTCTCGGAGCGCCAGATCGTCAAGTATGTGTGCGCCAACAACCACATCAGCGAGCTGCCCTTCTCCATCGACGCGGACGTCCCGCCCCTCTGGGAGTGCCGCTGCGGGCAGGAAGCCAAACTGGTCGACGGCCCCGAGCCGGACGTGAAGCCCGGCAAGGTCGCCCGCACCCATTGGGACATGCTGCTGGAGCGGCGCAGCATCGCGGAACTCGAAGAGCTGCTGGAAGAGCGCCTGGAGCAACTGCGGGCCTCGCGTGGCGAGAAGACCAAGCGCACGGCCTGAAAGGCGTTCCGGTCCGGCCCCCTGGGCGCCGTCGAGCGGGTTCGTGCCCCGGACGCGTCAGTCGCTGGCGTGTCGGTTGCGTCCGCCGGTCATCCGCTTGGCGAACGAGCGCAGTTGACCCGCGCGGTATTTCACACCCCACGATGTGACGTTGAGCAGTGATTCGCGCACGATGTCGCCGCTCATCTTGGAGTCGCCGATCTCCCGCTCGACGAAGGTGATCGGGACCTCCACGACCTTGAGCCCGGCCTTGATCGCACGCCACGTCAGGTCGGTCTGGAAGCAGTATCCGTGCGACTCGACCCCCTCCAGTCCCATGCGGCGCAGAGCATCCGCTCGGTAGACCCGGAAACCCGCGGTCGCGTCCCGGACCGGCATCCCGAGCAGGACGCTGATGTAGGCGTTGCCGCCGACCGAGAGGGCCTTGCGGTGCAGCGGCCAGTTGACCACGGAACCGCCGGGCACCCAGCGGGAACCGATCACCACGTCGGCGTTCTCCGCCGCCGCCAGCAGGGCGGGCAGGTGCTCGGGTCGGTGCGAGCCGTCGGCGTCGATTTCGACGAAAGCGTCGTAGCCGCGCTCCAACCCCCAGTCGAAGCCCGCCAGATAGGCCTTGCCCAGCCCCTCCTTGCCCTGCCGGTGCAGCACCTGGACCTTGTCGTCGGACGCGGCGATCTCGTCGGCGACCTCGCCCGTCCCGTCCGGAGAGTTGTCGTCCAGGATCAGCACGTCCGCGGTCGGGACCGCACGCCGGATCCGCTCCAGGGTCTTGGGCAGGTTCTCCCGCTCGTTGTACGTCGGCAAGAGGATGACCACCCGGTCCAACGGCGGGCGCGGGGTGTCGGAATCGTCCGGGGACGTGCGGCGACGGGAGGGCATCGCTCTCCTTGGGGCAGGTCGGATGTTCAGGTGCAGTCTACGGCGGCACTCCGGGTCGCCCGAAGCGCGGGCCGGCCCGACCGGGACGGGCCGGTGGTCGTTCGGCCCCCCAGCCTGCGGCGCAGGAGGACCAGTGCCGTTCCGGCTGCGGCGAGGAGGGCGGGGAAATCCCCGAGCCGGGTGGCGAGGGTGACGCTCGAGCGCAGCGGCAGAGCCCCCGCGAGGATCGCCGGTTCGAACAGGCTCGTTGCCTGGTGGGCGACACCGTCGGGGGTGATCAGCGCGCTGACGCCGACGTTGCTGATGTGCACGACCGATCGACCGTGTTCGATGGCCCGGATTCGGGAGATCGCGAGCTGTTGGACCGACTCGTCGGTGTCCCCGAAGGTTGCGTTGTTGGTCTGCACGACGAGCAGGTTGGCGCCGCGCGTGACGCCGTCGCGGACGAGGTCGTCGTAAGCCACCTCGAAGCAGATGTTGGCCCCGGCGGCGATGTCGGGAGCCCCACCGGCGCGCGGAACCCGGAGCACGCCGACCTCGGCTCCGCCCACGAAGTCGCGCCGGACGTAGTCGACCTTGTCCGAGAAGAGTCGCCAGAAATCGCGTTGGGGGACGTACTCGGCGAACGGTGCCGGGTGCCGCTTGTCGTAGCGCTGGGTCGGCCCGCCGCGGCCGGGCTCGTAGAGCAACGCGGCGTTCGTGAGGTGGTCGGCGGGCTCGGTCAGCACCGCACCGACCACGACGGGCGCGCCGATGGCCTCGACGGATGCGCGGATCACGGCGTCCGCGTCGGGGTTGCGCAGCGGGTCGATGTCCGAGGCGTTCTCCGGCCAGATCACGAGGTCCGGCGGCGGCGCGCCGTACATGTGCATGTCGCGCGCGGCCTCCCGGGTGACCCGGGCGTGGTTGTCGAGCACCGCGCGCCTCTGGGCGTTGAAGTCCAGGCCTGCCTGGGGGACGTCCCCCTGGACCGCGACGACCCGTGCCTCCGGGCCGTCCGTGGGGGTCGGAATCGCGAGCGGGGCAAGGATGATGAGAGCGGTCGCCGCCAGCAGAGCTGCGGCCACCGATGAGACTCGTACGAGGCCCGGCCGCTCCGAGCCGACCGCAGTGCGCCCCTCCCCCGGCGCCACCTCGGACGCGGTCCGCCATCGGCGGATGGCGGCCGACCCCGCCACCGCGAGACAGCCGCCCGTGAACGCCACCGCGAACGACACCCCCGGCGCACCCAGCAGGGCTGCCACGCGCGCGAAGGGCGAATCCGCCTGCGAGAACGCGAGTCGTGCCCAGGGGAAACCGCCGTACGGGACCGTGCTGCGCGCCAGCTCGACGGTGACCCACGCGGCGCCCACCCACAGCGGGAACCATCGGTCGGGGACCCGGACACCGCCCAGCGTGGCCCCGAGGAAGAGGTAGTAGGCGGCCGACACGGCCGCGAGCGCGAGCCACGGAAGGGCACCCACGAAGATGCCCGACCACGACAGGGTGGGCACCAGGAAGGCGAGGGCCCCACTCCCCGCGATCACCGCGCCGCGCCGCGCTCCGGTGTCCCGAGCGGCGGCGGCCCACAGCGCGACCCCGACGGGGGCGGCCGGCCAGAGGTCATACCCGGGGAAGGACAGCCACAGCGCGATCCCGCCCGCGACTGCGAGCAGGAGTCGGAGGGGCACGTCGGCCAGGCTACCTGCGGCCTGCGACCACGGCCTGGACGGCTACCGGACGGGACGAGGCCCGCACGCCGGTGGGGCCTTCCCCCAGCGGAGGGGTGTTTTCTACTGGGCGTGCGGGCCACGTGTCCGGTCGCGGCATGGGTCGCCGCCGGCCGATCAGGTCCAACTTAACGGCGCTGCCGCCGCTGTCAATCGGGCGGAACCGGTTCAGGAGCGAAGAAGGCACAGCTCAGCTGGCGTGTCGCGGGCCGAACGACGCTCTCTGATCCGCTCGTTCACTCCGGGATTCGTCTCATCGCCGACAGTGAACGACCCCTCGCGGCCTGACGACAGGAGAGGGTTCGGCTGCACGGGGTCGCGCCCCTTGAGAGCATGGCGCCATGTCGCCTTCCCGCCGATCCGCGACGCCCTCAGCGCGACGCGGGGCCACCCCGGCCCTGTCGGTGCTCGCCTCCGCCGGGGTCGCCTATGCGGAGCACACCTACGCGCACGATCCTGCGGCGCCGGCATACGGGCCGGAAGCTGCCGAGGCGCTCGGCGTGCCTCCCGCCCGGGTCTTCAAGACGCTCGTGGTGCGCGTGGAGCGGGGCCTGGCGGTGGGCGTGGTGCCCGTGGACCGGCAGCTGGACCTCAAGGCGATGGCAGCGGCGCTGCGGGCCAAGAGCGCCGCCATGGCCGACCCGGCGGAGGCGGAGCGTAGCAGCGGTTACGTGGTGGGCGGCATCAGCCCGCTGGGTCAACGCAAGCCGCTGCCCACCGTCCTCGACGCCTCGATGAGCGGCTGGGAGACCGTCTACGTGTCCGCGGGCAAGAGGGGCCACGACGTCGAGCTGGCCCCGGCCGACCTGGCCGCGCTCACCGGCGCCACGTTCGCCCCCATCGCGCGGGACGCGACGTGAGCGCGCAGGGGCTGCAGGAGCCCGGTCGACTCATGTTGCTGGACGCCGCCGGCCTGTACTTCCGAGCGTTCTTCGGCGTCCCCGACCGCCGGACCGATCCCGACGAGCCGCCCACCAACGCGGTCCGCGGGTTCCTCGACATGATCGCGACCCTCGTGTTCGCCCACCGCCCGGACGGCCTCGTCGCGTGCTGGGACGACGACTGGCGTCCGGCGTTCCGGGTCGCCGCCGTGCCCTCGTACAAGACCCACCGCCTCGCGCCCGACGCGACCGACGAGGAGGCCACCCCGCCCGAACTGGCCGTCCAGGTGCCGCTCGTGGTGAAGGCCCTCGGCGCCCTCGGCCTCGCGCGGGTGGGCTCGCCGGGCTACGAGGCGGACGACGTGATCGGCACGCTCGCCGACAGAGAGGAGGGCCGGCGCCGCGTGGACGTCGTCACCGGGGACCGGGATCTCTTCCAACTCGTGCGCGACCCCTCCCCCGGCGACGCCGGCGTGCGCGTCCTCTACACGGCGCGCGGGGGTGTGCGCGACGCCGACGTGGTGGACGTGGCGTACCTGAAAAGCCGGTACGGGGTGAGCGGAGGGGACGGATACGCCGATCTCGCGATCCTGCGGGGGGATCCCTCCGACGGATTGCCGGGGGTGCCAGGCGTCGGGGAGAAGACGGCCGCCCGCCTGCTGGCCACGTACGGGGACCTGGCCGGGCTCATCAAGGCGATCGATGACGACGACCCCCGTCTCAAAGGGGCCCAGCGGGCCAAGCTCGTCGGGGCCCGCGGTTACCTCCAGGTGGCACCCACGGTCGTCAGGGTCGCACGGGACTGCCCGCTGCCGCCGCTGGACGACGCGCTCCCGAGTGAGGTCGCCGACCTGCGGCTGCTGTCCGAGCTGGCCTCCGGATACCGCCTGACCGCCTCGATCGACCGGGTGTTGACGGCATTGGGCATCAGGTCCTAGTCCAGCAACCCCGCGGTTCGGGCCGCCGCCACAGCGGCCGTGCGGCTCTCGACGCCCAGCTTGCCGAACGCACGGTTGAGATGGCTCTTGACCGTCGCCTCGCTGATGAAGAGGTGCTTCGCGATGCTCCGGTTCGGCAGCCCCTCCGCCACCAGCGTCAGGACCTCGCGCTCCCGTTCGCTGAGCCCGGCCCGGCGCGTCCGCATGCTCGCGACCACGCGCTCCGAGAGGGAGGTGCTGAGCACGGTCTCGCCGGCGGCGGCGCGCACGATCGCGGTGACGATGGCGTCCGGGGCGGCGTCCTTGAGCAGGTATCCCGAGGCTCCCGCCTCGACCGCCCGCAGGATGTCCGCGTCGTGGTCGTAGGTGGTCAGGATGACCACGGCAGGCGGAGCCGCCGGCCCGGCGGGGGACTCGCGCAGCGTCTTCGTGACCGCCACACCGTCCGGCCCGGCGCCGAGCCGCAGGTCGCACAACACGACGTCGGCCCGCAGCGTCTGCGCCGCGGACACGGCCTCGGTCCCGTCGGCGGCCGACCCGACGACGTCGAGCTCCGGGCGGGCGGCCAGCAGCGCGTGCAGTCCGGCCCGCACGACGGGGTGGTCGTCGACGATGAGGACCCGGATGGGCGGGTTCATCGGACGCCCCCGTGCAAGGGCAGGTAGGCCGAGAGCGCCGTACCCTCTCCCGGCGCCGATTCGACCTCGAGCCCGCCCCCGAGTTCGCGCAGGCGGGCGCGCGTCGAGCGCAGACCATACCCACCTTCCGACGCGGCCCGCAGGCGCTCCGCGAGCGCGCTGGGCTCGAACCCGACACCGTCGTCCACGACGTCGAGGCGCACGGATTCCTCGTCGTCGGTGAGCGACACCACGACCTGGCGGGCACGGGCGTGGCGGCGCACGTTCGCGAGCGCGCCCTGCGCGGTCCGGACGAGCGCCACCTCGACCGCGGTGGGCAGCCCGTCGAAGTCGCCGTCCAGCCGCAGGTCGGCGACCACGCCGGAGTCTTGCGTGAACCGATCGAGGAGCCGGCGCAGCGTCGCCGGCAGACCCGCGTCGAGGTCCCGCGGCGCGAGCGCGCCCACGACGCGCCGGGCCTCGATCAGGTGGTCCGAGGCCGAGTCCTCGATCCGGGCGAGGAGCGCCCGGAGGTCGTCCTCGCCGGCGCCCAGCGGCCCGGAGCGGGCCAGGATCACGATCGAGGAGAACCCCTGCGCCAATGTGTCGTGGATGTCGCGGGACAGGCGCGCGCGTTCGCTGACCACGCCGGCCTCGCGCTGCGCCTCCGCCAGCTCGGCGTGCAGCACCTCGGCCTCGGCCTGCGCGGCCACCAGCGAGGTGACGAGGCGTTGCCGCTCCAGCGCCACCCCGACGAGCGTGACCTGCGCGCGGGAGACGACCAGGGCGAAGACCGCTCCGAGCGACGGCCCGATGACCTGGGAGAACGCGACGGTTCCAGCGGCGCGCCAGGGCGCGGCCACCACGACGAGGAGGACGAGCAGCGCGTACGGGATCGCCCAGCGCCAGGCCAGCAGATGTCCTGCGAGCAGCCACAGGCTGAACGCGATCCACACGTTCTCGGGCGTGATCGCGACCATCCCCAGCCAGCAGGCCGTGAGCCCGGCCAGCCAGGCGAGCGCCGGGCGGCTGGTCACCTGACCGCTCGAGGCGTGCCCCAGGCCGACGTCCCCACGCCGCGCGAGAACGATCCCCGCCGCGTACCACCCCAAGAACAGGGCCATCGCCGCGATCAGGGACCCGGCACGCGTCCCCGCGCCGAGCGCGCGGCCCAGGCACACCGCGCACAGCACCGCCACGAGCACGTGCTGGAGGGCGGTGAGGGAGCGGAGGACCGAGCGCACCTTCATGACGGTACGGGACGCCCGCGACGCCCTCAGGCGTCGACCGTGTCCTCCGCGCGGCGCTGGGCGGGCGTGCTGCGGGCCGGCTCAGTGCCCGACCTGTCGGATGCTGCCGATCCCCGGTCCGGGTCAGCGGCCTTGACCACTTGGCCGAGGCCGAGGAAGAGGAAGACGAACGCCAGCGTGAGCGTCATGTGCCCGAGGCCGGAGACACCGGCGAGTGCCGGGCTGTTCGCCGCGGGCTCCCCCAGCACCTGCAGGCTCCCCTTGACCAGGAGCCCGGCCGACGTCAGCGCCAGTCCTGCCTGCCAGACCCAGAAGCCGCGCCGGAACCACGCGTTCGACGACAGGGCCGCCCACACCCCGGCGAGGGCCAGCAGCACGAGCATGAGGGTCGTCCCGAGGGCGAGCATGTGGGTATGCACGACGGCGAGCTGTGTGCCGCCCGCCACGTCGTTGAGCTTGGTGAACTCGCGGTAGTACAGGCCGCTGATCAGCCCGAGCGCCGTCCAGACGGCCGCTGCGCGCCACAGATGCAGGTGCATGGGAGGACCTTTCGTGTGTGTTGTCCAGGTCCTCTCGACGGTAGGCAGATCGACGCGCCGCTCCCAGCGCGCGACCTCCACCCTTCGATGGATTTCGCGGCCCGCGATGGATACCTCAGTCCAGCCGGTCGGCGGCGACCACGCCGCGCAGCACGGCGTCCACCGCGCGGCGGGCGCTCGTGCGAAGCCCGGGATCGGGGGCCACCTGGGCGATCTGGTCCAGCAGGTCGACCAGTTGCTTGCAGCGGCGCACGAAGTCGCCGGCCGCCAGGTCCGCGTCGCGGAGCACCGCCTCCAGGCTCTGGCCGCGGGCCCATCGGTGGATCAGCCACGCGATCCCCGCGTCGGGCTCGGCCGCGCTCGGCAGGTCGTGGGCGCCCTCCCGGTCGCGCAGGTCGTCCCAGGCACGCAGCATCTCCTCGTACGTGGCCGCGACGTCGGCCGGCATCCTCGGGAACGCCTCGACCTCTTCCCGGCGCGGTTCGTGCACCAGGGTCGACACCACCGCCGCCAGACCCGGCGCGTCGAGTCGGCTCCACAGTCCCCGCCGCAGGCACTCCGCGACCAGCAGGTCCCGCTCGGAGTAGATCCGGCGGAGGCGCTGGCCGCTCTCGGTGATCCGTTGCCCCGACTCGTCGAGGTAACCCAGCTCGGCCAGCAGGTCGCAGAGCCGGTCGAACGTGCGCGCCACGGAACTGGTCCGGCCCGCCACGGTGCGTCGGAGCCCCTCGGTCTCCCGGTGCAGTCGCCACCACCGCTCCGCCCAGCGGGCGTGCTGCTCTCGGTCGGGGCAACGGTGGCACGGGTGGGCCCGCAGCGCCCGGCGCAGCTCGTCGATGCGCTCTTGCGTCGCGCTGGGCTCGGGCGCCTTCCCTCGGCGGCCCCCTCGAGGCCGGGTGCGTCCGTTCGGCGCGACCTCCTCGGGCGCGGGGGTGACCGGGCGGGCGTCGGGGTGGACGGACGAACGCATCCGCGAGGCGAGGTCGCGCCGGTCCTTGGCGGTGCGCGGGGAAAAAGTACGGGGGATCACCACGTGCCCGATCAGTGGCGGCGGCTCGGCCAGGTCGCCCGCCCCCACCCGGCGCGTCCGGGCGTCCTCCGTGAGCACGGAGACGACCGGGTCGCGGGTCTGGGTCGACGCTCCGGCCAGCACCACCGCGCGGGTGGGCTCGCGGCCGAGGACGAGACGCAGCACGTCACCGGGCCGGACGGCCTCGAGCGCGGCCCCTACCGCGGCGCGCCTCGAGGCGTTCCGGGCGCGGCTGGCGCCCTTCTCGGCGTCGGCGAGTTCGCGGCGCAGGGCCGCGTACGCCGTGAAGTCGCCGAGGTGGCAGGTCATCGACTCCGCGTAGCCCGCCAAGGCCTCCTCGTAGCGGTGGATGGTCCGCAGCTGCCCCGCGACCGAGCGGTCCGCCTGGAACTGGGCGAAGCTCGTCTCCAGCACCTGGCGGGCGCGGTCGCGGCCGAACTCGGCGACCAGGTTGGCCGCCATGTTGGGATTGGGGCGGAAGCTGCTGCGCAGCGGGTAGGTACGGGTCGAGGCGAGCCCGCCGACCACGGCCGGGTCCAGGTGCGCGTTCCACACCACGACCGCGTGCCCCTCGACGTCGATCCCCCGGCGCCCGGCGCGGCCGGTGAGCTGGGTGTATTCCGCCGGCGTGATGTCGGCGTGCGCGATGCCGTTGAACTTCACGAGCTTTTCCAGGACCACGCTGCGCGCTGGCATGTTGATGCCGAGCGCGAGGGTCTCGGTCGCGAACACGGCCCGGATGCGACCGGCGGTGAACAGCTCCTCCACGATCTCCCGGAAGGTGGGGAGCATCCCCGCGTGGTGGGCCGCGAAGCCCCGGGTGAGCCCCTCCACGAAGTCCCAGTAGCCCAGGACGCGCAGATCCTCGGTGGCCAGCCCCGCGACCCGGGTCTCGACCAGCTCGCGGATCTCCTCGGCCTCCTCGTCGTCGACCAACCGCGTGCCCCAGGCCAGCAGCTGGCTGACGGCCGCGTCACAGCCCGCCCGGCTGAAGATGAACGTGATCGCAGGGAGTAGGCCCGCCCGGTCCAGTCGGTCGATCACCTCGGCCCGGCTCGGCCGGCCCCCGCCGGCCCGCACGGTGACCTCGCGCGTCCCCATCGACGCCGGCAGTCCGCGCTCGGAGGTCTTGGTGCCCGTCCCTCTGCGGCGACGCCCGCCGTCGGACTCATACGAGGACGGGGCGCCGCGGGGCTTGCCGCGCCGCCCGCGGGGGGCGCCGGCGTCGAGCAGGCGACCCCTGCGGTCCGTGCCCCGCCGGAACGACTCGATGGCCTCCACGAGCTCCGGGTTGATCGCGGTGCGCGGCTCGGCCTCCTCCCCCGCAGCCTCCACGAACAAGTCGTAGAGGTGGCGCCCCACCATCATGTGCTGCCACAGCGGGACGGGGCGGCGCTCCTCGACGACCACGGCCGTCGCCCCGCGGACGGTGCCCAGCCAGGCGCCGAACTCCTCCGCGTTGCTGACCGTCGCCGACAGCGAGACCACGGCCACGTCGCGGGGCAGGTGGATGATGACCTCCTCCCACACGGCGCCGCGGAACCGGTCGGCGAGGTAGTGCACCTCGTCCATCACGACGTATCCCAACCGGTCGAGGGAGTCGCTGCCGGTGTAGAGCATGTTGCGCAGCACCTCGGTCGTCATCACGACGACGTCGGCCTCACCGTTGATCGACGAGTCGCCCGTGAGGAGCCCGACACGCTCGGGGCCGTGCCGGCGCACCAGGTCGGCATACTTCTGGTTGGAGAGCGCCTTGATGGGGGTCGTATAGAAGGCTTTGAAGCTGCGCTCGAGGGCCAGGTGTACGGCGAATTCCCCCACGACGGTCTTGCCGGCCCCGGTGGGTGCCGCGACCAGGACGCCCTCGCCACGCTCCAGTGCCGCGCAGGCCCGCTCCTGAAAGTCGTCGAGCGGGAAATCGAGACCGGCCGCGAAGGCGGTCAGGTGTCGGCGAGCACCGCGGGCCCGCGAGGCGGCGTACCGTTGCGCGGGACTGGCCATGCCGACAGGCTACGTCAGGTGCCCTCCAACGGGCTGGCCTGGTCGTCGGCGAGCCCCTCGGCCCACTCGGGTCGATCCTTGGCGCGCCGCCGGTCGATCAGGGCGGCCACCCCCACGGCACCGAAGTAGAGCAGGCACATCGGGACGGCCATCGCGATCATCGTCCACGCGTCCGGCGTCGGAGTCATCATGGCGGCGAAGACGAAGTTGAGGATGACCGCGAAGCGCCACCCCTTCCACATGACCCGGGCCGGCAGTACGTGGGCCACGTTCAGCAGCACCAGCAGGACGGGGATCAGGAAGGCCGCGCCGAAGGCCAGGATGAACCGCGTGACGAACGCGATGTACTCCCCCGCCGGCACCAGGTTGTAGGTGCCCTCGGGCGTGAAGCCGACCAGCACGTGGATCGCCGTGGGCAACACGAAGTAGGCCAGCGCGCAGCCGGCGAAGAAGAGCAGGGTGCCGGCCACCAGGAAGACCAGCGCCAGCCGCTTTTCGCGCTTCGTGAGGCCGGGCACGATGAACGCCCAGATCTGCCACACCCACACGGGCGTCGCGAGGATCACCCCGAGCCACAGGGCGACCTGGAGCTGCAGGGCGAACGGGGTCGTCACCCCGGAGAAGTTGAGGTTGACCACGCCCCAGCCGCGCTCGGCCGCGAGCGTGGTCAACGGGTTGCTGAGCAGGCGGAGGAGGGCGGGGTATTGGATCCAGCCGATCACCGCGGTCGCGCAGATGGTGGCGACGCAGATCAGCAGACGGTTGCGCAGCTCGCGGAGGTGGTCCACCAGCGGCATACGCCCGTCGGGCGCACGCTTGCGCCGGCGTCGAAGTCGGGGCATCGGTGACGGATCAGGCTAGCGAGGATCTCCCTGGCTCTTCTTCGGCGCCTGCGCGCCGGCCTGGTCCGGGAACGCTTGGGGATCCAGCACGCGGCCGGACACGGCGTCGCTCCCGCCGTCGCGCCGCTCGGTCTTCATCTCGTCGACCTCGCTCTTGAAGATGCGCATGCTGCGCCCGAGCGAGCGGGCGGCGTCGGGCAGGCGCTTCCACCCGAAGATCACCACCACCAGGACGATGAGGACGACGAGGTGCCAGCCCTCGAACAAGCCTCGGATACCCATCTGGTCTCTCCTTGGTCCGGTGGTCGTCGCGCTCGCGCCGGATGCGGCGCTTCCCAGGCACGAACGTCGTCAGTCTACGTGCGGCCGCTGGGAGTCGCCCGGGGCGCTCTCGTGCGCGGGCGAGGCCGCCGGGAAATGTTCATCCGGCGGCCAGGCCGAGTACGCATCCAAGGCCTCCTGCGCCCCTGCGGCGACCTGCTCGGCCAGCCACGCGGGCCGGCGCGCCACCGCGGATCCGCCCAACCGCCACAGCAGGCGGCGCAGCCAGGAGGTGTCGGCGGTCTGCAGGGTCAGCATCGGTGGCTCGAAACTCACGTGCGGGTAGTAGTCGGCCACCCAGCGCGCGGAGTCGCCGAGCTCGAGGGTGAGCGTCAGGTCGTCGGGCCGGGCCTGGAAGACCCCCTCGTCGAGGTTGCGCGGGCGGGCCTGCGGCGGTGGCTCCCCCGGGACGTCGAGCACCTCCACCCGTTCCATGCGGTCGAGCCGGAAGAGCCGGACGTCGGCCGAGCGGTGGCACCAACCCTCCAGGTACCAGCGTCCGTCCACGCTGGTCAGGCGCATCGGGTCCACGTCGCGCTCGGTGGCTTCGTCACGAGAGGGCACCAGGTAGCGCAGGTGCACCCGACGTCGCCGGGCGAGCGCATCGCGCAGCGCGGCGAGTGTGGCCTCACGGGCGTCGGAGCCCATGTCCACCTGGATTCGGCGGCGGGCCGCGTCGACGCTGGCCGCCGCATCCACCGAGGCCGCCGCCTCCAGCTTCGCCAGGGTCCGGTCGAGGGCGTCCCGCTCGGTGAGCCCGGGGATCGCGGCCAGGGTGCGCAGGCCGACCATGAGCGCCAGCGCCTCGTCGCGCCCGAGCCGCAGCGGCCGGGAGATCGCGTCGGCGTTGCCCAGGTAGATGCGCCCTTCCTCCCAGTCGGCCTCGATGAGGTCGTCGGGCATCCCGCCGGGGGTGCCGCACAGGAAGAGCAGCGCGAGGTCGGATTCCAGTTGGGCACGCGAGACCGCCAACTCGGCGGCGGCCTCCTCCACGTCGATCCCCTGCCGGTTGAGCAGCCAGGGCACCATCGTGAGCAACCGGGAGAGCCGCGCGGTCGCGGACTCCTGGGGGGGCCGGGCCCGCCGGGGTCGCCCGTCGCCCCGGCGACCGCCGGTCGCTCGCTTCGCGGTGGGGTCGAGCACAGGGGCCGTACTCTCGTGCGCCGCGGATTCCGTACGAGGGTCTTGCGGCGCGCCGACCTGCCGGTGGGCCGCCGCGGCGCCGGCCAACCGCTCGATGACCGCGGTCCTCAAGTCCGCCGGGGCCATCGCGAGCACGTCGGCACCGTAGGAGGCCACCTCGTCCGCCAACCCGGCCACGTGGCGCAGCGGCAGGTCGAGGGGCTCCCAGCCGGGGGGTGCGGGGCGGCCGTCGCCGACCGCGCGATCGGGCGGCCGGGCCTGTCGTCGCAGCGCGTGACCGGCGCCGTCGCGCACCCAGAGTCGGGCGGTGCGGACCGGTTCCTCCGGGCTGCGGGCGGCGACCAGCCGGCGGGGTTCGTGGTCCTCGGGCACCTCATACGAGCCCGGGGCGCCGTCCGCGCGGACGGCCCCGTCGATCCGGTCGAGGCGGAACACGCGGGGTGCACCGCGGTCGGTGTCGAACCCGGTGAGGTACCACCGCCCCGTCCGGTTGACCAGGCCCCACGGCTGTACGTGGCGGGCGCGCACCTCGCCCGAGGCGGCCGTGCGGTAGGTGAACGTGATCGGCCTGCGGTCGATGACCGCGGCCGTCACCGCGTCGAACGAGGGCTCGCTCGTGCGCAGCCAGGTCTCGATCCCGATGAGCGAGGAGGAGTCGCGTTCCACCCCGTCCGCGGCGAGCTTGCGCAGTGCCTCCGCGGCGGGCCCGGCGAGCGAGGCGTGCGCCCACGCCCGGCTGGCCAGCCCGAGGACGGCCATCTCGTCGGGGGCGAAGGACACTTCCGGCAGGGCGTACTCGCGGCGGTCGATTGTGTAGGCGGGTTCGTCCTCGAACAGGCTGTCGAGCTGGACGGTCAGCAGCGGGATTCCCAGCTCGCGCAGCTCGTCCTTGTCGCGCTCGAACATGCGCTCGAACGCCTCGTCGCTGGGGGTATCCGCGTAGGCGGCGACCGCCTGGCGGATCTGGGCGCGGGTCAACGGCCGTCGCGTGTAGAGGAGCGCGATGACGAGGTTGAGCAGCCGTTCGGTCTTCGCGGCGACCATCGGCTGGGGGTTCATGCTGGGACGGTACCCGCCGGAGCGGTCAGTAGGCGTCGAGGATGTCGATGACGAAGATCAGGACGTCGTCGCCCTTGATCTGGCCGTTCGCGCCGCCCTGCTCGCCGTACCCGTCCGCGGGCTGCACCACCAGCAGCAGCCGGCTGCCCACGGTCTGCCCCACCACGTGCTGGTCCCAGGCCTTGATGAGCTGGCCGACCCCGATGGGGAACTGCGCGTACCGCGCCGGCTGCTTGCCCGAGTAGTCGAAGGGGTTGGCCGGGTCGCGCCACGTCGCGCCGGTGTATGTGATCCGGACCGTTTGCCCCTGCGTCACCTTGGCGCCCGATCCGACGATCAGCGGCTGGGCGACGGTCTCCTTCAGCGGAGTGGGGCTGGGCACGGTGATCTTCGCGGGCTGGGAGGTGTCCGAGGGCACCTCCACGGTGGGCAGGCCCGCCTTGGGCGGGACGGCGGTGCCCTCGGCCTGGGTGAGCCGCTTGCGGGCGTCGCGGACGTCGATGACGAACAGGAGCGTGTCGTCCATGCTCATCCCCGCGGGCAGCGAGTTCTGGACGTACATCTGGTGGGCCGGCAGGGCGATCAGCGTGCGCACGCCCACCTTCTGGCCCGCGAAGGCCTGCTTGAACGTCTCCGGAGTCTGTTCGTCGCCGAGCGCGAGGGTGGAGCCGTGCTCGGTGAAGGAGGTCGCGAGCTGGCGGCCGTCGGTGCCCGCGTACATCGCGTGGGCAACGGTGAGCGAGGCGTCCGCGGGGATATCGGCTCCCGTGCCGGGCGTGATGATCCGGAACTGGCCGTCCTGGGTGCGGAACGGCTTGGTCGGCAGGGTCAGGGACGGCGCGCCGGAACCGCTCGCCGGTTCCACCGCCAGCGCGGCGAAGTCGCTGCTGACCGACATGGTGCCGGTGTTCGATCCGTCGTTCGCGCTGTCCGCGCAGCCGGCGAGCAGCACGGCGGGGAGTACGACGAGACTGAGCAGACGAAGCCTTCGGGAGCGCACGAGGGACGACCTTTTCGAGTGAGGAGCGGTGACGGACAGGTGATGTCGCCGACAGCCTAACGGCCGAGTAGGTGCGCGTCGCCCACCCGTAGCCCGATCAGCGCCGAGCGTCGAGCTGCGCGATGAGCTCCTCGACGCGTGGGTCGCTGGCGGCGAAGGGGTCGTCGAGCACCACGGTCGGCCCGAACTGGGAGGGGTCGACGCGCAGGTGCGTCCAGTCCGCCTGGTGGTCTCGACGACCGCGCCGCGCGGCCTCCAGGAAGCGGGACCGCAGGAGCGCGCGGGTCGTTGCCGGCGGGTCGGTCATCGCCCGCTCCACCTGCTCGGGCGTCGTCCATCGCCGCAGCGTCCCGGCCGCCTCCAGCCGGTAGGCGAGACCTCGCTGCGGGTCGATGTCGTGGTAGAGCAGGTCCAGGAAGGCCAGGCGGGGGTCGGCCGCATCGCGCTCCAGGTCCAGGCCGTGCCGCTGCGCGCCGCGGGCGAGGAGGGCGCGCTTGGCGATCCAGTCCACGTGGCCCGCCACCCGGTCGGGGGCGTCCTCCTCCAAGGCGGAGAGGATCTCGTCCCACAGCCCCAGCACGGTGTGATCCCAGTCGTTCGCCGGTCCGTGCGCCGCGAGGTGCGAGGCCGCGAGCGCGTGGCAGGCCCGCTGGGCCTCCAGGGGGGTCACGAAGCGACCGTCGGTCGTCTCGAAGGGCGTCCGGCCTGTGAGGTCGCGGTTGATGGCCCGGATCGCCAGCGCGGGGTTCGCCGGCGCGAGGGCGGCCGGGTGGTCGTCTCCGGGGGCCGTGGCCACGGCTGGCGCGTCGACGCCGGCCTCGAGCGCCCGCAGCATCAGGTCGGTCGCGCCCACCTTGAGCAGGGTCCCGGACTCGGCCATGTTCGAGTCGCCCACGATCACGTGGAGTCGGCGGAACCTCGTGGCGTCCGCGTGCGGCTCGTCCCGCGTGTTGATCATGGGTCGGCTGCGGGTGGTCGCGCTGGAGGCCACCTCCCACATCAGGTCCGCGCGTTGGCTCAGGCAGTAGCGCGCCGACCCGTCGGGCTCGCGCACCAGGCGCCCCGCCCCGCAGACCAACTGGCGGGTCACCAGGAAGGCGGCCAACCCCCCGGCCAGCACCCGCAGGTCGAGGCCGCGGTCCACCAGGTAGTTCTCGTGGCATCCGTAGGAGGCGCCGCCGGAGTCCACGTTGTTCTTCAGGAGGTAGACGTGGCCGCGGGTCCCGTCCCGGGCCATCCGGTCCTGGGCCTGGGCGACCAGCTGGTTCATCATCTGCGTGCCGGCGCGCTCCTGCGCGAGGAGGTCGGCGAGAGAATCACATTCGGCGGTCGCGTACTCCGGGTGGTTGCCCACGTCGAGGTAGAGCCGGCCGCCGTTGACCAGGAAGACGTTGCTGCTGTAGTGGGTGGAGACGAGGTCGTAGAAGAGGTGCCTGGCGACCTCGTCCGGGGTCAGGGTGCGCCGTCCGCCGTCGGTGCACTGCACTCCGTACTCGGTCTCCACGCCCATGATCCGGCGTTCCACGCTCAGCCCCTTTTCGCCTACCGTGCGCCGGCCGGTTGCGTCACTGGCCGCCCTTCTGCACGAAGGAGCGGACGAACTCCTCCGCGTTCGATTCCAGCACCTCGTCGATGTCGCCGAGGACCGCGTCGATGCCCGCGTCCAGCTCGGCTTTCCTGGCCGCGGCCTGCGGCGCCGGCGGGGCCGGGTCGACGGGCTCCGGCGCGGGCGGGCTGGTGTCGGATCTGCTCCTGGTTGGCCATGGCTCCTCCTCGGCGGTCGGGCTCCGCGCAAGCCTAGTCTTCGGCGGCCCCGGGGTCTTGCGGCTGCCGCGGTCGGGGGGCTGGCGTGGGACGGAGGCCGCCCGTGGGCGGGAACGGTACGCGGCCAGCTGGGGTTTTGTGTACGGGTGCCGCCCGTGGGCGGGAACGGTACGGGGGAGCTGGGGTTTTGCGTACGGGTGCCGCCCGTGGGCGGGAGCTGCCCTGCTCAGCCGCCGACGTCTGCGGTGTGCGCGAGGATCGTTTCGGTGAGCGGGCCGAGGATCGCCGAGCCCAACGCATGCCCCATGCCGGGGATCGTCACGAGTCGAGCGCCGGGGATGGCTGCGGCGATCCGAGCGGCGGCGGGCGGCGGGTTGATCGGATCGGCCGGGGCCTCGATGACGAGCGTGGGCGTGGCCACCGCCGCCAGCTCGGCGCCCCGGTCCAACCCGTTCTGGTCGGCGCGGGCGTGCGCGGCCGGGGAGCCGTGTCGCCCGGTGTGGTCGATGACCTGTCGCTCCAACCGGCGGTATTCGTCGGCGTCGAACGGCAACTCGTTGCCGTTGAGGAGGCGCCAGTGCTCGACCCGGAACTCGAGCTCGGCGTCCGGGTCGCGCGCGTCGCCGAGCCGTTCCCATACGGCCAGGAGTCGCGGGTCGATGTCGGCGAACGGCGGCGGCGCGCCTTCCGGCCCCGCTCCTTCGAGGACGGCGGTGCAGAACAGGGTCGCCGACAGGAGCCGCTGCGGAGCGTCGAGGAGGAGCAGTTGCACGAGGGTGCCGCCCATGGACATGCCGACCACGTGGGCGCGTTCGATGCGCAGCCCGTCGAGCACCGCGAGGGCGTCGCGCGCCAGGTCGGCCACGGAGTACGGCCGGGCGTCGAAGGCCCAGGTCGACCGGCCGGTGTCACGGTGGTCGTAGCGCACCACAAGGTGGCGCTCCCCGAGGCGGGCGACGAGATCGTCCGGCCAGGTGACACCCGAGGCGTTCGCGCCCATCACCAGCAGCAGCGGCGATCCGTCGGGCCGACCGGAGCACTCGACCCACAGGCTGGTCTCGGTGTCGACCTCCACGAAGCGTTCCACCGCGACATTCTCCCTCGCCGGTCCATCGACCGGCCTCTGCGGTGTCAGCAACGCGCTCCGCGGCAACTGGGCGGCACGGGCGTTGACGAGCCGGAGCAAGCCCTCATAATGGCCATAGTGCCGGGTATCAATTGTGGCCACAAGGAGACCGTGATGGACGTCGGCGTGCGAGAGTTGCGAGACGGCTTGAGCCGACACTTGGCGGCTGTCCGGGAAGGCCACACGATCACCGTGACCGACCACGGACGCCCCGTCGCACGCATCATCCCGGTCGGCGCGCCCACGAAGCTGGAGCAGCTGATCGCCGAGGGCAAGGTGACTCCAGCGAGCCGACGGAAGGGGCCGCGCCCCGCGCCGATCAAGACGACTGCCGTGGTGAGCGATCTCGTGGACGAACAGCGACGGTGAACGTCTATTTCGACACGTCGGCGCTCGTACCACTCCTGATCGATGAACCGACCTCGTCGAACTGCGGTGAACTCTGGGATGGTGCCGACAACGTCATCTGCACCCGGTGGGGCTATGTCGAGGCGGTTGCGGCGATCGCGATGGCTGAACGCTTGAACCGAGTGTCCGCCACCGAATCCGCCAACGGCCGACGCGTCCTGGATGAGCTCTGGCCGGCGATTGACATCATCGAACTCCGTCATGAGCTGATGATCGTTGCAAGCAGGCTAGCGGTCCGTCATGGCCTGCGCGGCTACGACGCCACCCACTGCGCCGCCGCGCTCGAAGCGAATGACGCCTACCTCGTTGCCGCATCGGGCGACAAGCGCCTGCTCGCCGCCTGGCGAACCGAGGGGATCGCGGTCCGCGACATCTCTGAATGACCTCGGACCCTGACGGGGTGAGTCACTCCCACTCGGCCAGGAGCGCGGTGGCGTCCGTGCAGCGGTCCAGCAGCGCCTCGCACCGCGCCCGGGTGCCGTCCAGGGGGTCCATCGTGAGCAGCCGGCGGCCGGGCTGTTCGCGGTCCCCCTCGAAGACCAGCGAGTCCCACGAGGCGGAGGTCAGCCGCGCGCCGTAGCGGCGCACGCACTCCCCGCGGAACCAGGCCCGCGTGTCGTCCGGCGGGGTGCTCACCGCGGACTCGACGTCCGGCGCGGGGATCAGCCGCTCCAGGGCGCCCCGGTCCTCCAGCCGTCGGGCCAGGCCCTTGCCGGGGCGCACGTCCGACCACTGCAGGTCGATCGCGACCAGGCGTGGGTCGCCCCAGGCCAGGCCGTCGCGCTGCCGATACCCCTCCAGCAGCGCCAGCTTCGCCACCCAATCGATGTGGGTGCGCGCGCTCATCAGGTCGGTGCCGAGCCGGGTCATCAGGTCCTCCCAGCGGTCCAGCACCTCGACGGTGTCCTCGTCAAGGCCCTCCCCGGTGCGCTCCAGGTAAGCCTGGACGAGCTCGTAGTAGCCCCAGAGCAGCTCCAGCCCCGTGACGCGACGGTGCTCGACCGTCTCGACGGTGGCGGTGAGCGTCGGGTCGTGGCTCAGCGCGTGCATCGCCGCGAGGGGGTCGAGCAGGCGCAGGTGGCCGCCGCCGAACTCATCGAGGCCACCTGCTTCGATCAGGCCGAGCACGAGGCTGGTCGAGCCCATCCGGACCAGCCCGGCCACGTCGGCGAACGTCGCGTCCCCGACGATCACGTGCAGCCGGCGGTGCTTCGCCCGGTGGGCGTGCGGCTCGTCGCGGGTGTTGATGATGGGCCGGCGCACGGTCGTCTCCAGGCCGACCAGGGTCTCGAAGAAGTCGGCGCGCGAGCTGATCTGGTAGCCCGGAGCCTCGCTGAACTGCCCGATCCCCACCCGGCCCGCGCCGCACAGCAGCGGGCGCGCCACGAAGAAGCCCGTGAGATCGTTCACCACCCGCGAGAACGGGGTGGCGCGCGAGAGCAGGTAGTTCTCGTGGAAGCCGTACGAGGAGCCCTTGCCGTCGGTGTTGTTCTTGTAGAGCGCAACAGCCGGACCGTGCCGCGGATCGAACTCCGGCGTCCCCGGCGGCGGGTCGATGCCGATCACCTCCGCTGCCCGCGCCATAATCAACTCCCCCGCCCGATCCCAACGGACCGCGTCCCGGGGCGAGAGGGTCTCGGGGGCCGAGTACTCGGGGTGGGCGTGGTCCACGTAGAGCCGGGCCCCGTTGCTCAGCACCACGTTGGACACCGTCGGGTCGGCGCCCCACTCGTCGGTGAGCTGGCTGGGGTCGGCCTGGGCCCGGTCCATCCGCCAGCCGCGCACGTCGTCCAGCGGGGACTCGTCGAGGTAGTCCCACCGGTGCGAGACGTGCCGTTGACCAAGCGATTCCGCATACCCGCGCACGACCCGCCCGGACAACACCATCGGGTTCTCCTTCGGGTGGCCCGGCACCAGGACCCCGTACTCGGTCTCGGTTCCCATCACCCGACGCGCGCTCATGGAGCCCACCGTACGGGGGCCGCGCCTACAGTGGCCTGGTGATCGACCAGACCCCGCACCCCATCGAGACCCGCTGGTCCGCCGCGGTGGCGGCCGGACGGGCGGTGAGCGCGATCCCGGCCGACGCGTCCGCCTCCCACACCGCCGATTCCGGTGATGACCCCGCCGCCGACTACGCCCGGACGATGATGGAGCGCCGCGCCGCCGCCAAGGCCGCGGGGCAGGATCCCGACGGCGAGGCTCACCTCGTCCACTCCCTCGTCGAGCCCGGGGCGCGGATCCTCGACGCGGGCTGCGGGACAGGCCGCGTCGCGCTCGCCCTGGCCGAGCTGGGACACGCCGTGGTGGGTGTGGACGCGGACCTGGGGATGCTGCGGGTCGCGGCGGAGCTCGCCCCGAAGGTCCCCTTCTGGCTGTCCGACCTCGCGGACCTGGACATCCCGCAGGCGATCATCGGGGGAGGCTTCGACGCGGCGGTCCTCGCCGGCAACGTGGTCCCCTACCTCGCGGAGGGCTCCCTGCCCGCGGTGGCCGGGCAACTGGCGTCCGTGCTGCGCCGGGGCGGACTGGTCGTCGCCGGCTTCGGCCTGCACGCCAGCCATCTCCCGGTCGGGCTGCCGGTGACGACGGTGGCCGAATACGACGACGCATGCGCCGCGGCGGGTCTTGAACCGGTGGTCCGGTACGCGGGCTGGTCGAGGGAGGACTGGCACGACGACAGCCCGTATGTGGTCGCGGTGCACGCGCGACCGGAGGCGCCGCGTCGCTCCCGCGGCGGGTGGCGCGGACTCTTCGGACGCGGTTAGCGGCCGTCGAGGGCGGCCTGGACCAGAGCCGCGTAGCGGTCGAGGAACGCCTGCTGCTCCGGCAGATCGGCGTGCTCGCGCAGGTGCAGCGCGCGCAGACCGACGGCCAGCCCGACGAGGGCGCAGGTCGCGGCATCGACGCGATCGCGGGGCGCGCTCTCGCCCAGGTGCTCCTCGCTGCTGCGGCGGACCAGGTCGGCGAACGCGCGGCGCTCCACCTCGACATCCGGAGACTGCCAGGCCAGGAAGACGCTCTGCGCCCAGGGGTCGCGCACCCCGTGACGCATCCGCTCGGCCACCTCGTGGACCAGGTGCTCGCCGAGCCGGTCGGGGGTGATCTCGCCGGAAGGAGCAGGCGGGCGCGGTTCGCGGGCTGCCGCGCCGTAGAGGGCGGCCTTCGACCCGAACAGCTTCATCACCAGCGCCGGTGAGACGTCCGCGGCGTCGGCGACGGACCGGACCGTGACGCCCCCGTACCCGTATTCGCAGAACAGCTCACCCGCCGCCTCGCGGATCCGCTCGCGCGTCGGCCCCGCCATGATGTGTTCCTCCCTCAGACGGACCCACGAAAGTTTTTTCCCGGAGACTTCCGGTTGTGATCGACATGGTAGCTCCGGTTCGCCGTTCGGCGACCGGGGGGCCAGGCTTCGTGCGGTCGCCCGTCGCCGGTCGCCGGCCTGTCGGCTGGGATGCCAGGCGCGTCACGCGGGGCGCGCCCGCCGCGCCGTCCGGGGGCACTCACTATGTCGCGGATATGCTGACCGGGCACGCTCCTCCCCCGCACCAGCAAGGACCCACCGTGCGCGACGTGATCGTCTTCTCCGGGACCGCCCACGAGCCGCTGGCCAAGCGCATCTGTCGCCACCTGGGGGTTCATCTGTCGGGATCGGAGATCAAGCGGTTCAGCAACGACTGCCTGCAGGCGCAGCTGCTGGCCAACTGCCGGCAGCGCGACGTCTACATCGTCCAGCCGCTCGTGCCTCCGACCCAGGACCACCTCGTCGAGCTCCTCATGATGATCGACGCCGCCCGCGGCGCGTCGGCAGCGCAGATCACGGCGGTCATCCCGCACTACGCCTACGCCCGCTCGGACAAGAAGGACGCCTCCCGGATCTCCCTCGGCGGGCGGCTGGTGGCCGACCTGCTGGTCACCGCGGGAGTGAACCGGGTCCTGACGATGGCGCTGCACGCCCCGCAGGTGCACGGCTTCTTCTCGGTGCCGGTCGACCACCTCACGGCGATCGGCGTGCTCGCCGATCACTTCCGCGACCGGGACCTCACCGATCACGTCGTGGTGTCCCCCGACCTCGGCAACGCCAAGCAGGCCACGCTGTTCGCCCGGCTCCTCGGGCTGCCGGTCGCCGCGGGCAGCAAGCAGCGGTTCGCCGACGACCAGGTGGTGATCGACGCGATCGTGGGTGACGTGTCCGGCAAACCTGCCATCGTGCTGGACGACGAGATCGCGACCGGGGGCTCGATCCTGGAGCTGCTGGACAAGCTGGCGGAGCAAGGGTGCCCGTACGCGTACGTGGTCTGCACCC
>CAKUSI010000012.1 GCA_934678955.1 uncultured Austwickia sp.
CCTGGACGCCGCGGGCGTTGAAGTGCCGGATCGACTGCTCCTTGATGCCGAGGTCGACGAGCGCGACGACGTAGCGCGGCTCCCGCGGGGCCGCGGCTGCGAGCGCCGCGGTCGCGTGCGACTGGGTGCCGAGGTCACCCGCCAGGGTCGACGGCTCGTACCGCACGAACGTCTCCCCGGTGGTGACCTCGTCCACGAGGGCCGCGCCCACCATCTGCGGGCTCGACGTCACCACGTCGAGGAGCTCGCCGGTCGGACGCTCGGCCTGCGCGCCGGAGAAGACCCCCACGCGCATGGCGCCCGCGTCCCGCAGGTGTCGGGTGAGCGCGCGGGTGTCGACCTCGCAGATGCCGACGACTCCCTGGCGTTCCAGCTCGTCCTCCAGGGACCGCCTGCTCCGCCAGTTGCTGGGCCGGAGCGCGGGATCGCGCACCACGAACCCGGACACCCAGATCCGCGCGCTCTCCTGGTCCTCGTCGTTGATGCCCGTGTTGCCGATGTGCGGGAAGGTCATGATCACGACCTGGCGGTGGTACGACGGGTCGGTCAACGTCTCCTGGTAGCCGGTCATCCCGGTGTTGAACACCGCCTCGCCGGTCGTGGCGCCGAGTGCGCCGAAGGCCCGCCCGCGGAAGCAGCGGCCGTCCTCCAGCACCAGGACGGCCGGGAGCCGGGGGCGCAGCACCCCGGACGACAGCACGGCGGTGTCGGTCACGGCGGCGTCGGTCACAGCGGTGTCGGTCACAGCGATGTCATTCACAGCGGAGTCATTCACAGTCGGGTTGCTCACAGAGGTGTCGCTCACTGCAGGCGACCCTCCAGCACCGTCGGCACGCCCCGCAGGAGCGTGGTCACCACCCGGCCGCGGAACGTGCGGCCGTCATACGGGTTGTTGCGCGCCCGCGACTGCGTCACCTGCGCGTCGACCACGACCTCCCCGTCGGGGTCGATCAGCGTGAGATTGGCCGGCTCCCCGGCGGCGACGGGCCGGCCGTGGTTCTCCAGCCGCGCGATCCGCGCCGGCCGCTCGCTCATGGCCTGGGCGACCTGCTCCCAGGTCATCGCGCCGGAGCGGACCATCACGTCGCTGACGATCGGGACCGCGGTCTCCAGGCCGAGCATGCCGAAGGCCGCCAGTGGGAAGTCGTGCTGCTTCGCGTGCGCGGGGTGCGGCGCGTGGTCGGTGGCGACCGCGTCGATCGTGCCGTCCGCCAGGGCGGCCCGCAGCGCTTCCACGTCCTCCTGCGGGCGCAGCGGCGGGTTGACCTTGTAGACGGAGTCGTACGTGGCCAGCAGGTCCGTGGTCAGCAGCAGATGGTGCGGCGTGACCTCGGCGGTGACGGGGATGCCCTGGGACTTGGCCCAGCGGATCACCTCGACCGAGCCGGCGGTGCTGACGTGGCAGACGTGCAGCCGGGACCCGGTCATCCGGGCAAGCATCACGTCGCGGGCGATGATGACCTCCTCGGCGACCCCGGGCCAGCCCATCAGGCCCAGCCGCCCGGAGAGCTCTCCCTCGTGGCAGCAGGCCCCGGGGTGCGGCGCGAGGTGTGGGTCCTGCGCATGCTGCGCGATCACGCCGTCGAACGCCTTGACGTACTCCAGCGCCCGCCGCATGACCTGAGCGTTGCCGATGCAGTGTCCGTCGTCGGAGAAGAACCGCACCTTGGCTCTGCTCCGGGCCATCAGTCCCAGCTCGGCCAGCTCCTCGCCCCCGAGCCCCTTGGTGACCGCGCCGACGGGGAAGACGTCCGCGTACGCGTTGCGCTGGCCGCGCGCGTAGACCCACTCGGCGTTGACCGCCGTGTCGGTCACCGGGTCCGTGTTGGCCATCGCGAGCACCGCGGTGAAACCACCGACCGCCGCGCACCGGCTGCCGGACTCGATCGTCTCGGCCTCCTCGCCGCCCGGCTCGCGCAGATGGGTGTGGATGTCGACGAGGCCGGGCAGCGCCACGAGCCCGTCGGCGTCGATGACCTCGGCTCCCTTCGGCTTCTCGGCATCGGCGCCGACCGCCTGGATCCGTCCGTCCGCGATCGCGATGTTGGTGCGGCCCCTGCCGAGCAGGTCGGCCCCCTCGATGAACCAGGTCACAGCGAGCTCCCTTCGCCCGAGAAGATGTGATAAAGGGCGGCCATCCGGACCGCCACCCCCGCGTTGACCTGGTCCAGGATCAGCGAGCGGGCGTGGTCGGCCGCCTCGGGCGCGATCTCCAAGCCGCGGTTCATCGGGCCGGGGTGGCAGATGACCGCGTGGTCCTGCAAATGGTCGAGGCGCTCGCGCGTCAGCCCATACCCGTCCGTGTACTCAAGCTCGGTCGGGAAGAACCCGCCGGCCATCCGCTCCCGCTGGACCCGCAGCATCATCAGCGAGTCCACCTGCGGAATCACCTCGTCCAGGTCGTAGCTGATCGAGAACCCGTCCCTGGCGGCCCACGACTCGATCCCGGGTGGCATCAGGGTGGGCGGCGCCACGAGGGTCAGCTGCGCGCCGAGCGCGCGCAGGCTGTAGATGTTGGAGCGGACCACGCGGCTGTGCAGCAGGTCGCCGACGATCGCGACGTGGCGGCCCTCCAGGTCGCCGAGGGCGCGCCGCATGGCGAACGCGTCGAGGAGCGCCTGGGTGGGGTGCTCGTGGGTGCCGTCCCCGGCGTTGAGCACCGGCAGCCCGGTCCACTCCATCGCGAGCTTGGGGGCGCCGGACGCCTTATGGCGGATCACGAAGCCGTCGACGCCGAGGGCCGCGATCGTGAGCACGGTGTCGCGCAGCGACTCGCCCTTGGTGGTGGAAGACCCCTTGGAGGAAAACGCCATCGTGTCCGCAGACAGCGACTTGGCGGCGAGGTCGAAGCTCATCTTGGTACGCGTCGAGTCTTCGAAGAACGCGTTGACGATCGTCACCCCACGCAAGGCAGGGATCTTCTTCATCTCGCGCTGCCGGACCTTCGCCATCTCCTCGGCGGTGTCGAGCAGCTGGACGATCTGGTCGCGGGTGAGCCCTTCGATGCCGAGCAGGTGGGGCAGATGCATCAGCGGTCGCCTCCGGTGATCCGTACCTCGTCGATCCCGTCGAGTTCCTCGATCAGCACGTGGACGCGCTCCGAGGAGCTCGTGGGCAGGTTCTTGCCGACGTGGTCGGCGCGAATGGGCAGCTCCCGGTGGCCGCGGTCGACCAGGACCACGAGGCGGACCGCGCGGGGCCGGCCGATGTCGCCGAGGGCGTCGAGCGCGGCCCGGATCGTCCGGCCCGAGAAGAGCACATCGTCGACGAGGACGACCACCTTGTCGTCGATCCCGCTGGCGGGGATGTGCGTGGGTTCCAGTGCCCGGGTGGGCTTGCGGCGCAGGTCATCCCGATAGAGCGTGATGTCGATCGTCCCGCACGGGACCGGCGTGCCCTCGACCTCCTCGATGAGCCCGGCGACGCGGCGGGCCAGGGGCGCGCCGCGGCTGGGGATCCCGAGGACCACGAGGTCCTGGCTGCCCTTGTTGTGTTCGACCACCTCGTGGGCCATGCGACGCAGGCCCCGGGCGATGTCGTCAGCGCCGAGGACGACCCGTGCGTCCGGTGGTGCCTCGCGATCAGTGGGCGATGGTGGAACGGACTGCGGGTCTGGCCGGCTCACGGCGCGGACCTCCTTCCCCGCCTCACAGGACGGTGGTTAAAGGACGTCGGTCGGCAGCGAGCCTACCCCCGCGGCACCGCCGCGCCCGAACCGCCTGCGTGCGGCGCCGAGTGATCCGTATGGGGTTGGAAACGTCAGGTCAATGGCTCGCTCTCACGCTTCGGCGGGCCGCCACTCCGTACTCCTGAGCAGGCGCAAGCCATTCAGGGCCACGAGGATCGATGACCCCTCGTGACCGGCGACCCCCAGGGGGAGCGGGAGGTGACCCACGAGATCCCACGTGACGAGGACCACAATCACGGTGGCCGCGATGGCCAGGTTCTCGATCACCAAGCGCCGGGCACGGCGGGACAGCCGGACGACGGCCACGAGCGCACCCAGATCGTCTCCGACGATCACGGCGTCCGCGGTGGACAGCGCGAGGTCCGATCCGCTGCGCCCCATGGCCACGCCCACGTCCCCGGCGGCCAGGGCCGGAGCGTCGTTGACACCGTCGCCGACGACGAGCACTCGCTCGCCCGTGGCCTGAAGGGCTCGCACCGCGTCCACCTTGTCCTGCGGAAGCAGCCCGGCGC
The DNA here is from genome assembly GCA_934678955.1 of uncultured Austwickia sp. The sequence goes on from CAKUSI010000012.1 coordinate 4,201, forward strand.
GCACGTCGAGGATTCCGAGGTGCGCGCCCAGACGGGCCGCCGCGCGAGGGTTGTCGCCCGTGAGCAGGACCGGTTCGCGGGGAAGCTCGGCACGCAGGGCGGCCAGGGCGCCCGGCGCCTCCGAACGTGGCTCGTCCACGAGCGACAGGATGCCGACCGCCGCGCCGTTCGCCCGGACCACCACCGTGGTCCGGCCGCGATCCTCCTCCGCGGCCGTCACGGACTGTACGCCGGGCCCGTCCTGCGGGTCGGGACCGCGGACGGTCACGGTGTCTCCTCCGACACGCGCGGTGACACCGCGCCCGACCTCAGCACGGAAGTCATGTGCGGGGGCCAGGTCGAGGCCACGCGAGCGGGCCGCCGCCACCACCGCACGTCCGAGCGGGTGCTCACTCGACTGTTCCGCCGCGCCTGCGAGCGCCAGCAGGCCCTCCTCGTCGTACGGGCTGCCCGGGAGCGGCAGCACCGCGACCAGGGACGGTTCGCCCGTGGTGAGTGTCCCCGTCTTGTCGAACGCGACCACGGTCGGCGAGCCCAGCTGCTCCATGACCACGGCGGACTTCACGAGGACGCCATGGCGCCCGGCGGTGGCGATCGCCGACAGGAGCGGCGGCATCGTCGCGAGCACGACGGCACACGGGGAAGCGACGATCATGAACGTCATCGTGCGCAGCAGGGCATCGCGCGGGTCGACCCCCACCAGGAGCGGCACACCGAAGATCACCAGGGACGCCACTACCACCCCCACGGAATAGCGCTGCTCGATCCGCTCGATGAACAGTTGCGTCCGGGACTTCGTCCGCGACGCCTCGGCGACCATGTCGGCGATCCGCGCGAGGACGCTCTCGCGGGCAGGTCGGGTCACCTCGACGACGAGCGCCCCGGCGCCGTTGACCGTCCCGGCGTACACCTCTGCGCCCACGTGCTTGTCCACCGGGAGTGGTTCACCGGTGATCGACGCCTGCTGGACCTCGGAGCTCCCGTCGATGACCGCGCCATCGGCGGGCAGACGCTCACCGGGTCGCACGAGAATCATGTCGCCCGGGACCAGGTCCTGCGCGGCCACCGTACGTTCCCGGGCGGCACCGTCGCTGCCGGGATCGGACCCCGACCCCGGCCCGCCCCGAGTTCCTTCGCCATCTGCGCCGGCCGTGGTGAGCAGCGTGGCCTGGGGCGGGGTGAGGTCGGCCAGGTCGTGCACGGCCTCCTGCGTACGGCGGGTGGCGAAGGCTTCGAGCGCGCCGGAGGTCGCGAAGATCACGATGAGGAGCCCGCCGTCCACGACCTGGCCGATCGCGGCGGCCCCGAGGGCAGCGACGACCATCAGCAGGTCCACGTCAAGCGTGCGTGCGGCGAGCGCCCGCACCCCGGCCACCGCAGGCTCCCAGCCGCCCGCGACGTAGCAGGCGGCGAACACGACCCCCGTGAGCAGCCCAGGCGCCCCCGCGACGTGGAGGGCGAGACCCGCGATGAAGAGCAGGAGTGACCCGGCCGCCCAGCGCACCTCCGGAACGGACGCGAAGACGGACCAGCTCGTCGACGATGCGAACCCTCCGATGCGACCGGGCCCCCCACGTCCCGGAGAAGCTCCCGAGGCCGGCGGTCGCGCGTGGGCGTCTGTCGTTGGCGTCGTCACGCGCGCGAGCTTACCTTCGTGCCTGCGCAGGCAGATGCTTTCCCGCGATTCCGCGAAGCGCGCCCTCCAACAACCTGGGCAGCGCGCAGCCTCGGCGTTCGGAAGGACCTCGTAGTCTGCGCGAATGCACCTGAGCATCGAGGGCTTCACGATGCCGCCGAGCGACACGATCCGTCAGGCCGCTGACACGCTGCGGATGCTCGCGGAGCCGACCCGACTCGCGATCCTGTGCGCGCTCGCGCAGGGCGAGTCGTCGGTGGCCTGCCTCGCAGAACTCGCGGGCACCACGCCCACGGCCGTCAGCCAGCACCTCTCGAAGCTGCGCCTCGCAGAACTCGTGATCCGTCGACGCGAGGGAACGTACGTGTACTACTCCCTCGCCGATCCCGCCCTGGGCGACCTCGTCCGCCGGGCGCTGACGGCCGCCGGGCGCGACTAGGCTGGTCGCGTTCAGGACATGCCCGCCGCGTGCCCCGAGCGCCCCCGGACGCACAGAGAGGTCAGCCACATGCGCGCACCCATCGACCCCACGACGACCCCGGCCTGGGCGACGCTCACCGCGCTGCGTGAGTCAGGGGACGTGAACCTGCGGGAGGCGTTCGCGGCCGACCCCGCCCGCGCGGAGCGCTACACGAAGACCGCGGGTGACCTGCGCGTCGACCTCTCGAAGAACCTCATCACGGACGATGTCGTCGCCGCGCTGATCCAGCTCGCAGAGCAGGTCGACCTGGGCGAGCGCATCGAGGCGATGTACACCGGCCAGCACATCAACGTCACCGAGGACCGGGCGGTGCTGCATACCGCCCTGCGGGCACCCAAGGGCACGGCTTTGGTCGTGGACGGCCAGGACGTGGACGCGGATGTCCACGAGGTGCTGGAGAAGGTGTACGACTTCGCCCGCAAGGTCCGCTCGGGTGAGTGGAAGGGCGTCACCGGCAAGCCGATCGCCACCGTCGTCAACGTCGGCATCGGCGGCTCGGACCTCGGCCCGGTGATGGCGTACGAGGCCCTGCGTCCGTACGGCCAGGACGGGCTGACCTGTCGCTTCATCTCCAACATCGACCCGACCGACGCGGCGGCGAAGACCGCCGGGCTGGACCCCGAGACCACTCTGGTCATCGTCGCGAGCAAGACGTTCACGACGCTGGAGACCATCACCAACGCGCGGCTCGTGCGGGCCTGGCTGCTGGACGGGCTCGTCGCGGCCGGGGCGATCGAGGACACGGAGGCGGCGCGGCAGGCGACCGTCGCCAAGCACTTCGTCGCCGTCTCGACCGCGCTGGACAAGGTGGCCGCCTTCGGGATCGACCCCGCCAACGCGTTCGGGTTCTGGGACTGGGTCGGCGGCCGCTACTCCGTGGACTCCGCGGTCGGCACCTCCCTCGCCGTCGCCATCGGCCCGGAGGGCTTCGAGGACTTCCTCGCCGGCTTCCACGCGATCGATGAGCACTTCCGCTCCACGCCCTTCGCCGACAACGTGCCGGTCCTCATGGGGCTGCTCAACGTCTGGTATGTCAACTTCTTCGGCGCGGCCTCGCACGCCGTGCTCCCCTACGCGCAATACCTGCACCGGTTCGCGGCGTACCTGCAGCAGCTCACGATGGAATCGAACGGCAAGTCAGTGCGCTGGGACGGCAGCCCGGTCACAACGGCGACCGGCGAGATCTTCTGGGGCGAGCCGGGCACCAACGGGCAGCACGCCTTCTACCAGCTGATCCACCAGGGCACCCAGCTCATCCCGGCCGACTTCATCGCGGTCGCCAACCCGGCTCACCCGCTGGTCGACGCGGAAGCCGACGACGCGGACGTCCACGAGCTGTTCCTGGCGAACTTCTTCGCCCAGACCGCGGCGCTGGCGTTCGGCAAGACGGCCGACGAGGTCCGCGCGGAGGGCACGGCCGAGGAGATCGTCCCGGCGCGCGTGTTCGCGGGCAACCGGCCGACGACCTCGATCATGGCTCCCGCGCTGACCCCGAGCGTCCTCGGCCAGCTCATCGCCCTCTACGAACACATCACGTTCGTCCAGGGGATCGTCTGGGGCATCGACAGCTTCGACCAGTGGGGCGTGGAGCTGGGCAAGCAGCTGGCGAAGGACCTCACCCCGGCGGTGGGCGGAGACGCCGCCGCGCTGGAGAAGCAGGACTCCTCGACCCAGGGGCTCATCCGCTACTACCTGGAGCAGCGCCGGCGCTGACACGGATCGCTGTTGACCCCGGATCGCCGGCAACCCGGATCAGGCGAGGTCGAGCGTCGGCTTGATCTCGGCGATCCGCGACAGCAGCCCACCGACGAAGGTCGGTGACTCGTCGGTCGACAGCGCCTTGGCGAGTTCGACCCCTTCGGAGACCGCCACGCCGTCGGGCACGTCGTCGTTCCAGACGATCTCCCAGGTGGCCATCCGCAGGATCGCTCGGTCGACCGCGGGCATCCGATCCAGCGCCCAGCCCTGACTGTAGGTGCCGAGGAGTTCGTTGATCGCCGTCCACCGCTCGACCACGCCCTCGACGAGGTCCACCGTGTAGGGACGCAGCGGGGCCTCGGTGACCGGGCTGACCTCACGTCCCTTGGCGAGTTCGCCCGCGTGAACGCCGCGCTGGTCGGCCTCGAAGAGCAGCTCGATGGCGGCGCGGCGCGCCTTGGTCCGGGAACCGGTGAGCGGGCCGCGGCCGGTTTCCCGGGCGGACATCAGTTGACGCGGCCGAGGTAGCTGCCGTCGCGCGTGTCCACCTTGACGCGAGTCCCGGTCTCGAGGAACAGCGGCACCTGGATCTGCGCCCCGGTCTCCAGCGTCGCCGGCTTCGTGCCGCCCGTGGACCGGTCGCCCTGCAGGCCGGGCTCGGTGAACGTGATCTCCAGTTCCACCGACGCGGGCAGCTCGACGAACAGCGGGCTTCCCTCGTGGGTCGCGACGATGGCCTCTTGGTTTTCCAGCATGTACTTCTCGGCCTCGCCGACGACGCTCGCGTTGACGTGGATCTGGTCGTAGGTCTTGCCGTCCATGAAGACGAAGTCGTCGCCGTCGCGGTAGAGGTATTGCATCGTCGAGCGGTCGACGTTGCTGGTCTCCACCTTCGTGCCGGCGTTGAAGGTCTTGTCCAGCACCTTGCCGGTCAGCACGTTCTTGAGCTTGGTCCGGACGAACGCGCCGCCCTTGCCGGGCTTCACGTGCTGGAACTCGACGACGCTCCACAGTTGTCCGTCGATCTTCAGGACCATGCCGTTCTTCAGGTCGTTCGTCGTAGCCACGTGCGTCGTTCTCCTTGGGTCTGCGCGGATCGCCGTTCAGTCTACGGGCAGCGGTCCGGCCGGCGGGATCGGCCCAGGCGCCGCACGCTCTCGGTGCGCCCCGCGGGCCAGTGCTGCAATCGCTTGCGCGGTGCGCCGCGCGCCCCATGGGCCGGTCCCGTGACAGGCTGGGAGGAGCCCGCCACCGCGTCGAGAGGAACCGGCGATGTGTGCCCGTCCCGCCCGCGCCCAACGTGCGCCGACCGGTCGTGCCCAGCGCGGTGTGATCTCGGCCCTGGCACTCGCCTGCCTGGGCGCGCTTGCCACGGGGTGCTCGTCGGAGTCGGCGCCGGGCCCCCCGCCCGCGAGCCCACTCACCTCTACGCCAGAGCGGGCCCCCATCGTGACGAACACGGTCGAGCCCGCCCAGCACCTGCTGCCCGCGGACATCGGCGACACCGCGGGTGAGCGCATCGCGGGCCTGCTGTTCCGGGGCCTCCTCCGCTACGACGCCAAGGGCATGTTGGTCAACGAGGTGGCCGAGAGCGTGGAGAGCGTCGGCGACGTCTTCTTCCGGGTGAAGGTGCGCAAGGGCTGGGTGTTCGGCAACGGGGAGCCGGTCACCGCCGCCTCGTTCGTCAACGCCTGGAACTGGGCCGCCGACCCGGCGCACCGCCAGCTGCGCGCCGACGCCTTCTCCCCCGTCGTGGGGTATGCCTCTCTGCGCGGCACGAGCGAGCCCACTCCCGCTCCGCTGCCTGCCTCAGCGGGCGCCCTCGCGACCGCGTCCGAGCAGGAGGGGACGACATCGTCTCCCACGCCCGACGACCCGCTCACCGGCCCGTCGCCGTCGAGGGACCCGGCCCCGGGTGGGCAGACCGCCACGACCGCGCCGAACCTGAACCCGGATCCCGCCACGGAGGCGGCCGCCGGGCGGATGGCGGGCCTACGCGTCGTCGACGACCTGACGTTCGTGGTCCGCCTGGTGCGGCCCGATCCGGCCTTCCGAGACCGCTTGGCCCAGCTCCCGTACGCCCCGCTCCCCTCCGCCACCCTCGCCGACCCGGAGCGCTACGCGGCCTCCCCCGTGGGCAACGGCCCCTACCAGCTCGCCTCGGGCGGGTGGGTCCCCCGCAAGGAGATCCGGCTGATCCCGAACGCCTCGTACTCGCATCGTGGAGGCGACCCGTCCCGCAACAGCGGGGTCACGTTCCGGATCTTCACCGACCCCGCGCTCACGTACCCGCAACTGCTCACGGGGCGGCTCGACGTGCTCGACGAGGTGCCCCTCCCGGCCCTGCCACGAGCGCGGGCCGACCTGGGCTTCCGCACCGCCAACCAGCCGGTCGGACGCGTCCAGACGCTGGTCTTCCCGGTGGACAAGCCGCAGTGGGCGAGCGTCGACGCGCATCGGCTGCGCGTCGCGATCTCTCGATCGATCGATCGGCGTGCTCTCTCCGACACCCTGTTCCAGGGGACCAGAGCCCCTGCCGCGGACCTGGCCTCCCCGGTCGTCGCGGGATACCTGCCCGACCTCTGCGGCTCGCTGTGCAGCTATGACGCCGATGCCGCGAAGGCGGAGTACGCGCAGCTCAGCAAGACCCCGCCGGCGCTACAGATCGCGTACGGCGCGGACGCCGGCGGCGGCCCGACCGTGCAGGCGCTGTGCGGTGCGATCACCGACACGCTCGGCGTGGGCTGCACCGGGCGCCCCTACCCGAGCCAGGCCACCCTGGACCGCGCGATCGCCACCCGGGCGCTGGACATCCCGGCCCTCGCCACGTGGACCATGGACCGCCCGGACCTCGGCGGCTTCCTGACGCCGAGGTTCGTGGCGGGGTCGACCCGCAACCCGAGCGGCTACGCGGGCACGACGGCGCAGTCGCAGCTGGTGAGCGCCGCGGCGGCGACCTCGCCGGAGGCGCGGACGTCGGCCTATCAGGACGCGGAACGGACGGTGCTCGCCGACCTCCCGGAGATTCCGCTGTGGAGCGTCAACGCCACGGTGAGCCGCAGCGAGCGGGTGGGCGAGGTCCGCACCGATGTGTTCGGGGTGCCCGTCTACACCGAGATCGAACGGCCCTGACCCCGAGGTCAGGGGGTGCTGATCGCGTCGTAGGCGGCCCGGAGCAGTTCCTCGCTGGGGCCCTCGAGGCGGCCCGGGTGCCCGATCCCGTCGAGCACGACGAATCGCAGCGTCGCTCCGCGGGTCTTCTTGTCGCGGGTCATCGCGGTCAGCAGGGCCTCCCAGCGCCCGGACGGGTACCCCGTGGGCAGTCCCAGAGCGCCGATGACGTCGCGGTGGACCCGTACGTCGTCCTCGCTTAGCCGACCGGCGACGCGTGCCAGCTCGGCGACGTACACCATCCCCACCGCCACGGCCTCCCCGTGCCGCCACGTGTACCCCTCGACCTGCTCGATCGCGTGGCCGAACGTGTGCCCGTAGTTGAGGATCTCCCGCAGCGAGGACTCCTTGAGGTCCTGCGTCACGACGTCGGCCTTGACCTGGATCTTGCGCCGGACCAGCTCCGGCAACACCGATCCGTCGACATCAAGCGCGGCGACCGGGTCCGCCCGTACGAGGTCGAGGATGCCGGTGTCACGGATGAAGCCGCCCTTGACCACCTCGGCCATGCCGGCGGCGAGGTCGGGGTTCGGCAGCGAGGCGAGGGTGTCGAGGTCCACGACGACGCCCACGGGCGGGTGGAACGACCCGACGAGGTTCTTCCCTTCCGGGGTATTGATGCCGGTCTTGCCCCCCACCGCGGCGTCGACCATGCCGAGCAGGGTCGTGGGCACCTGCACCACGGGAACCCCGCGGAGCCACGTCGCGGCGACGAACCCGCCGAGGTCGGTCACCGACCCACCTCCGACCGCGACCACCGCGTCGGTCCGAGTGAACGCGGCCTGGCCGAGCACGCTCCACAACTCGGCCGCCACCTGCGCGGTCTTGGCGGCCTCGGCGTCGGGAAGGGCCTGCTCGAACACCTGGAATCCCGCGGCCTCCAGCGCTTCGCGGACGGGCGCGGCGAGCTGCGGGAGAGGCTGCGGGCGCAACAGCAACACGCGGTGGGCTTTCGTCCCGACCATCGCCGGGATCCGGTCGGCCAGCCCGCGGCCGATGACCACGTCGTAGGCCGCCGCGTTGCCGCCCGCAGGGTCCTCGCCCCCGACGCGGATCGTCGTGGACACGCTCACTGCCCCTCCCCTTCGACTGGCGATGTCGTTCCTGCGTCCGCGACGCCGTCGACGGGTCTGCCAGGCAGGCCCAGGCCGTCGACGATCCGGCGCGCGATGGCCGCCGGGACCTCCTCCGAGGTGTCGACGGTGAGCGTCGCGAGGCGCTCATACGTGGGCCGACGCGCGGCCATGAGCTTGAGCCAGGACGCCCGAGGCTGCAGCGCGAGCAGCGGCCGGGCCTGGTCCAGCCCCGTACGGCGGACGGCCTCGGCGACGTTGACGTCCAGGAACACGACGCGATGGCCGGCGAGGGCCTCCTGCGTGGCCGGGTCCATGACCGCGCCCCCGCCGAGGGCGAGCACGCCGCGGTGGGAGGCGAGTTCGTCGGCAACCACCGCTCGCTCGAGCGCGCGGAAGGCGGGCTCGCCGCGCTCGACGAAGATGTCGGAGATCGCCATGCCGGCGCGTTCCTCGATCCGCTCGTCGGTGTCGACGACCGGCACGCCGAGCCGGTCGGCCAGCGCGCGGGCCACGGTCGACTTGCCGGCCCCGGGAGGGCCCGTCAGCACCACGACCGGCCGCCGTTCGCCCCTGCTGTCGAGGTCCTCAGGTGCGCGACGCGATTCGTCACCGGGTGCGGGGGTCACCACGAGCGCATCCCCTCCGGGATCGAGTCGAGGTAAGCCTGGTGGGCGGCCCGCGTCTGGGCGACCGAGTCGCCGCCGAACTTCTCGGCGACCGCGTCCGCCAGGACGAGGGCGACCATCGCCTCGGCGACGACGCCCGCGGCGGGAACCGCGCAGGTGTCGGAGCGCTGGTGGTTGCCCGTCGCGTCTTCGCGGGTGGCCACGTCGACGGTCGCGAGCGCCCGCGGCACCGTGCTGATCGGCTTCATCGCCGCGCGCACTCGCAGGACCTCTCCGGTGCTCATGCCGCCTTCCGTGCCGCCGGCGCGGTGCGTGCGCCGGCGGATCACGCCGTCGTCCCAGGCCATCTCGTCGTGCGCGGCGCTGCCGCGGCGCCTCGCCGACGCGAACCCGTCGCCCACCTCCACGCCCTTGATCGCCTGGATGCCCATGAGGGCGGCGGCCAGGCGCGCGTCGAGGCGACGGTCCCAATGCACATGGCTGCCGAGCCCGGGCGGGCAGCCATAGGCCAGGACCTCGACGACCCCGCCGAGCGTATCTCCGTCGGACTTCGCGGCCTCGATCTGCGCGATCATCGCGGCCGAGGCGTCGGCGTCGAATGCGCGCACCGGGTCCGCGTCGAGGGCATCGACGTCCCCCGGGGTGGGGAGCGGCGCGTCGTCGCGAGCGTCCAGGGCGGGTGCCCCGCCGATCGCCACCGTGTGCGACACCAAGCGGATTCCGCAGGTCTGCGCCAGGTAGGCCGCGGCGATGGCTCCGAGGGCGACGCGGGCCGCGGTCTCCCGTGCGGAGGCCCGCTCGAGAATGGGCCGGGCTTCCGTGAACCCGTACTTCTGCATCCCCGCCAGGTCAGCGTGCCCGGGCCGCGGGCGGGTGAGGGGCCGGTTGCGAGCGATCTCCTGGGGCGCGTTGACGTCGTCGGAGGCGGCGAACGCCGCGTCGCTGACGGGGTCGGGACTCATCACCGTGCGCCACTTCGGCCACTCGCTGTTGCCGATCTCGAGCGCGATGGGCGAGCCGAGGGTCTTGCCGTGCCGCACGCCGCCGAGGATCTCCAGGGCGTCCTGCTCGAACTTCTGGCGGGCTCCCCTGCCGTAGCCGAGCCGGCGCCGCGCGAGCGCGGCGCTGATGTCTGCGCTGGTCACCTCGATGCCCGCGGGCAGGCCCTCGATGATCGCCACGAGTGAGGGGCCATGGGATTCGCCCGCCGTCAGCCATCGCACCATGGCCGACATGCTGCCACGTCCCGCTCCTCGGACGCCTCGCGGATCATCCGGCGGACGGCGGACGCTCTCCTACCGCCGGCTTCCGGGGCTGCCGCACCGCCCCGGGCCGCCTCCCGGATTTCTGGGAGGCGGCCGACTCATCGCGGTGGCCCTGGCCACCGCATCCCAGGGGGTGAACCCTCGGACGCCGCAACGTGTCGTTCGAATGGCAGGACGACACGGGCTGCATCTTGGCGAAGCGTTCCGAGCGACCTACTCGATGGCCTGTCCCGAGCGCACGGCCCGACATCATGGCTGATCAGAGCCGCGCCCCGCGACGCCCCGCTCGATCGAGTAGGTCGCTCGGAACATTTCTGGCTATGTCACCCAGAACCAAGCGAGCTGTGACAGCTGATCTCCGCCGGAGGTCAGCCGGCAGCCGCCGTCAGGGCTGCACGCATCGCCTCGATCGGCGCCTCCCGGCCGGTCATGAGCCGCACCTGCTCGCCCGCCTGGTGCAGGAGCATGGGAAGGCCCGAGATCACCCGTGCGCCGGACGCTTCCGCCCACCGCGCCAACGGGGTGGGCCAACCCCCGTAGACGACGTCCATCACCACGGCCCCCTCCCCCAGCCTGGTCGGGGCCGGGAGGTCCAGCGCCGTTCCCGTCGGCAGAGTGCTCACGACCACCGGGAAGCCCGGCGCGACGGCTGCCAGCTCCGCCAGCGGGACGGACTCGACCGTCAATCCCAGCGCCTCACCCACCGCCACGGTCTCCGCGCGCGCGCTCGAGCGGACCGCCAACACGACGCGGGCGCAGCCGAGTTCGGCCAGCGCCGCCAGCACCGACCGGGCGGTCGCGCCGGCCCCGAGGACCAGCGCGTCGGTCGCGCCCCGGGCACCGGCCTCGAGCAGCGCCGCGCGAGCGCCGTGTGCGTCGGTGCTCTCCGCGTGCCAACCCTCCCCGCGCCGAACGAGGGTGTTCGCGGCCCCCAGGAGCCGCGCATGGTCGGACGCCGTCGCCGCACAAGCCAGCGCGTCTTCCTTGAGGGGCATGGTCAGCGACAAACCGGCCCACGCGGGATCCTCCAGACCGGCCAGGAACTCCTGCAGCGTCGGCTCGCCCGCACCGCCGACGGCGTGCCGCCCATAGGAACAGCCGCGCAGACCCAGAGCCGCGTACGCCTCCCGGTGCAGCACCGGCGACAACGAGTGCTCGATCGGCGAGCCCAGCACCGCGGCCCGCCGCGCCACGTGAGGCGCCGGGTCGGCTCCTGGGACGCCAGGGGCCGAGTCGCTCAGCACTTGCCGGGGTTGGCCGCGCACCACTCGTTGAGCTTGGCCACCTGCGCGTCGTGCTCGTCCTTCGTCGTGGTGAAGATCGTCTCCCCCGACGCGGGATCGATCGTCACGAAGAACAGCCACGGTCCCTCGGTCGGGTGCAGGACCGCCTCGATCGAGGCCTTGCCGGGGTTGCCGATCGGGCCGGCGGGGAGCCCGGAGTGCACGTAGGTGTTGTACGGGTTGCTCGCCTCCCGCATCTGCTGGGTCGTCAGCACCTTGCCGCGGTCCCCGACGCCGTAGGCGGACGTGGAGTCCATCTGCAGCGGCATGCCGGTCGCGATCCGGTTCTCGATGACCCGCGCCACCTTGGGCCGGTCCTCGGGGTGCTTCGCCTCGGCCTCGACCACGCTGGCGAGCGTGAGGACCCGCTGGCTGTCGTCGGCGGTCACGCCGAGTTGGCCCAGCGTCGCGGTCGTGGTGCCGACCATCTTCTTCAGCTGGTCGGTCGGCGTGCTGCCGATGTCAAAGCTGTACGTGGCGGGGTAGAGGTACCCCTCGGGGTTGCCCTTCGCGGCGGCGGGTAGGCCGATGAGCGTCGGGTCGGTGGCGGCGGCCTGCTCGACGGCCTCGTAGTCGGCCACCGTGAGACCTGCCGCCTTGGCCAGCTCGGCGTAGGTCTCGCCCTTCCAGAGCCCCTCGCGGATCGTCACCCGGATCACGTCGCGCGACGAGGGATCCCGCAGCGCGGTCAGCGCGGCGGACGCCGCCATCTCCTTGCGCAGCGTGTACGTGCCCGGCTGGATCTCGTCGCCCCTCGTGCCGGCGAGCGCGTCCGTGAAGGCGATCGAGGTCTTGACGACGCCGTTGCGCTCCAGGTTCGAGGCGATCGCCGCCCCGGTGTCCCCGGGCCGGATCGTGATGGTCACCGGGTCCGTGCCCTGGCCGGAGTAGTCGTTGTCCGCGGTCCAGTCAGCGATCATCGGTCGGAAGACGCTGACCGCGAAGAGCCCGCCGACCACCAGCAGGGCCACCACCACGATGGCCGTGACCAGCCCTCGCAGGCGACGCTTCGGCGGCCGGCGGCTGGCGCGCCGCCGGGTTGCCTCACGCGAGTCGGTCTCGGCCCCCTCGAAGAGGGAGCGATCCAACCGCTGCGTCACCGGTTCGGACCTGCCGGCTCGATGCTCCCCCGCACGATGCTCCCGTCCTGCGCGTCGTCTCCCGTGTCGCGCCGACGAATCCGCCCGCACGATCAATCCGTCCCCGCCGCCGGATCGCCCTCGCGCACAAGGGGAACCGCTGGCGTGTGGGAGTCTAGCCCGATTCCGGGCGGAGAGCAGGACGAGCGTTCAAGATCCAGAGCGGCCTGCAGGATTCGCACCGCGGCCTGCTGGTCGACCACGCCGCGGTGCCTGCGCGTATCCATGCCGGCGGCCCGCAGATCGGCGTGCGCCGACGTGGTCGTGAACCGTTCGTCGATGAGGCGAACTTGGGCGGGGGCGACGAGCGGGGCGAGAGCGCGAGCGAACTCCCGGGCGTCCACCGCCGCGCTGCCCTCCGCTCCGGACAGCGAGCGGGGCAGCCCCACGACGACCTCCATCGCCTCCGCCTCTCCCGCGAGCGCGGCGACCCGCCGGGGGCCGCCCGGTCGCCCCTTCGCCCCGCGCCGGGGGACGGTCTCCAAGGGGGTGGCGAGAATGCCCGCGGGATCACTGACGGCGACGCCGACGCGGGCCTTGCCCACGTCGACGCCCAGCCGCCGCCCGGGTCGCACCGGGCGACTCAGCCCGTCACCACGTGGCCGACGGTGTGCTCGACGGCCCGCAGCGCCTCGGCGACCTTGCTCGGGTCGGTCCCGCCGCCCTGGGCCAGGTCGTCCTTGCCGCCCCCGCCGCCGCCGAGCACCTGAGCGGCGGCCTTGACGAGCGCGCCCGCCTTGACCCGCCAGTCGCGGGCGGTCTGGTTCGTCGCGACGACGACGACCGGGCGGCCCTTGGCCACCGACGCGGCCGCCACGACGGCCGGCCGCTCCTCCCCCAAGCGACCCCGCAGATCCAGCACGAGGGAGCGCAGGTCGTCCCCGCCGACTCCCTCGCCGGCGTCGTAGGTCAGCACGGACACGCCGAACACGTCCTGCACCTGGTCCAGCAACTGGCCCGCCTGGGCCAGCACCTGCGCCTGGCGCAGCTGATGGATCTCCCGCTCGGCCTCCTTGAGCCGGCCGAGGAGCGAGCTGATCCGCTCGGGCAGCTCGTCGGTGCGGACCTTCAGCGCTTCGCTGAGTTGGCCGACGACGAGGCTCTCGGTCGAGAGGTGGTCATAGGCGTTGGCGCCGACGAGCGCCTCGACCCGCCGCACGCCGGAGCCGATCGAGGACTCGCCGAGCAGCTTGACGATGCCGATCTGGCCGCTGCGCTGCACGTGGGTGCCGCCGCACAGTTCGCGGGACCAGTCGCCCACCGAGACCACGCGGACGCGGTCGCCGTACTTCTCACCGAACAGCGCCATCGCGCCGAGCGACATCGCCTCCGGCTGGCTCATCACCTGGGCGCTGACCGGCAGGTCCTCCAGCAGCTTGTCGTTGACCTCGGCCTCGATCTGGCGCAGCACGTCGATCGGCACGCCGCCGGAGGCGTGGAAGTCGAAGCGGAACCGCCCCGGGGAGTTCTCCGAGCCCGCCTGGGTCGCGGTGTCCCCGAGCGCCTCCCGGATCGCCTGGTGCACGAGGTGGGTCGCCGTGTGCGAACGGGCGACGGCCCGCCGCCGTTCGGCGTCGACCAGCGCGGTCGCGGCCTGGCCGAGGGCCACCTCGCCGGAGGCGACACGGGCCTTGTGGACGACCAAGCCGGTGATCGGAGACTGCACGTCCCGCACGTCGAGGACGCCGCCGGGCAGCTCGATGCGCCCGTGGTCGGCCAGCTGGCCACCGGACTCGGCGTAGAACGGGGTCACGTCGAGCACGATCTCGACGTCCTCGCCCTCGCCCGCGCGCTGCGCCGGCGCACCGTCGACGAGGAGCCCGCGGACGGTCGCGGGGGTCGCGATCTCCTCGTATCCCGTGAACGTGACCGGGCCGGCGAGGGAGTCCGCGAGGTCGCGATACACGCTGGTGTCCCCGTGCCCGTGTCGCTTGGCCCGCGCGTCGGCCTTCGCCCGATCGCGCTGCTCCGCCATGAGCCGCCGGAACTCGCCCTCGTCGACGGCGAGGCCCTGCTCCGCCGCCATCTCCAGCGTCAGGTCGATGGGGAACCCGTACGTGTCGTGCAGGGTAAACGCTTCCTCACCCGGCAGGACCCCCGCCCCGGACGCCTTGACGCGTGCCACCGCCGTGTCCAGGATCGTCGTGCCCGCGGCGAGGGTGCGTCGGAAGGCCTCCTCCTCCTCGTACGCCACCGCGCTGATCCGGCCGAAGTCGCGCTCGAGCTCGGGGTAGGAGTTGCGCATCCGCTCCAGGGAGACGGGCAGGAGCTCCGGCAGCACCGGGTCCGAGACCCCGAGGAGGCGCATCGCGCGCACCGCGCGACGCAGCATCCGGCGCAGGACATAGCCGCGGCCCTCGTTGCCGGGGGTGACGCCGTCGCCGATGAGCATGAGCGAGCTGCGCACGTGGTCCGCCACGACGCGCAGCCGCACGTCGTCCGGGTGGCTGGTCGCGGAGTCCGGCCCCGAATGGGTGCCGTACGCCTTGCCCGCGAGGTCGGCCGCGCGCGCCAGCACGGGGTAGACCTCGTCGATCTCATACATGTTGTCGACGCCCTGCAGGATCGCGGCCATCCGCTCCAGGCCCGCCCCGGTGTCGATGTTCTTGTGCGGGAGCTCCCGGGCGATGTCGAAGTCGTCCTTGGCGCGCACCGCCGACAGCTCGTATTGCATGAAGACCAGGTTCCAGAACTCCAGGAAGCGGTCCTCGTCGACGGCCGGGCCGCCGTCCGGGCCATATTCCGGGCCCCGGTCGTAATAGATCTCCGAGCAGGGTCCGCCTGGCCCGGGCACGCCCATGTGCCAGTAGTTGTCCTTCTTTCCGCGCCGCACGAGACGCTCCGCGGGGATGTCGGTCAGCTCGAGCCACAGAGCGATGGCCTCGTCGTCGTCCTCGTAGACGGTGGCCCACAGGCGCGCCCCGTCCATCCCGTAGCCGCCCTCGCTCTGCGGGCTGGTGACCAGCTCCCAGGCGTACGCGATCGCGCCTTCTTTGAAGTAGTCGCCGAAGCTGAAGTTGCCGTTCATCTGGAAGAACGTGCCGTGCCGGGAGGTCTTGCCGACCTCCTCGATGTCGAGGGTGCGCACGCACTTCTGCACGGAGGTCGCCCGCGGGAACGGCGGGGTCTCCTGGCCGAGGAAGTACGGCTTGAAGGGGACCATGCCGGCGTTGACGAACAGAAGGTTCGGGTCGTCGTAGAGCAGGGGGGCGCTCGGCACGACCGTGTGGCCCTTGCGCTCGAAGTAGTCCAGCCAACGGCGCCTGATCTCGGCGGTTTCCATGAAGTGCGGTCCTCGGGTGACTCAGTCGGGTCGGTGAAGCGCCCTGGCGGGCCTCCCCACCGACCGCGCGGGCGCGGGTGAGGTTCACCTGACCTCCAGTATGCCGCGCTGAGGCCCGCCGCCCGCATCGACCCGCGCGCGCGGGGCCTGGGGGCAGGCGCGGGCGGCCGAATGGTCGCGCGGGGGTGATTATTACGTTCTGCGCCGGAACTGGTCTCCCACGGGTAAAGAGCCTTATGTTGACCTGCAGGACGTCTCACGTCGGGCAGCCGGGCGACGCGCCACCACAGGCGCGCCGACGCGGGCGTCGGACACCGTCGGGGGGAGGCGTGCTCCTGCCGATGTCATCCGGCGGGCACACCGCACGCTCGGACCGGGAGGGATCCGAGCGATCCGTCGAGGAGGATTTTCTGATGCGAGCAACGACCCGCGCGGCCGTCGTGGTCGCCATGACCGGGACGGCGCTGGTGGCTGCCGCCTGCGGTTCGGGCTCCGGCTCGGGTAACGCGTCCAACGAGGTCACCGTCCAGGGCTGCGAGCCGCAGAACTCGCTGCTCGGCGGCAACACCGGGGAGTCCTGCGGGCACGACGTCGTGCAGCTCGCCCACTCCGCGCTGTTCCGCTACGACCCGGACAGCGCCCAGCCCGAGAAGGATCTCGCCGAGTCCGTCGAGACGACCGACCACCAGAACTTCACGGTCAAAATCCGCACGGGTGTGAAGTTCCACGACGGCACCGACGTGAAGGCCAAGAACTTCGTCGACGCGTGGAACTACACGGCGTACTCCCCGAACGCGCAATACCAGTCCAGCTTCTTCGAGCCCATCGAGGGCTTCGCCGACGTCTGGACCGAGGCCAAGGGCGCCACGCCTCCGAAGAAGGAGATGTCCGGGCTGAAGGTGGTCGACGATCATACGTTCACGATCAAGACCACGGCGCCCGTGTCGAACCTGCCGCTGCGCCTCGGCTACACGGCGTTCGCGCCACTGCCCGACTCGTTCTTCGCCAACCCGACCGAGGCGAGCAAGAAGCCGGTCGGCGCCGGCCCGTACCAGATCGAGGAGTACTCACCGAACCAGAGGATCGTGCTGCGCAAGTTCGACGGTTACGGCGGCGCGGCCGCGAAGGGGAACGTCGACCAGATCACCTTCCGGATCTACAAGGACGCAGAGTCCGCGTACAACGATCTGCTGGCGGGCAACATCGACACGACGATCGAGATCCCGGCGAGTTCGCTGATCAACAAGAAGTACGAGTCCGAACTGAACGGCCGCTTCGTCAACGCCCCGTTCCCTGCGATCCAGACCATCATGTTCCCGCCGACGAGGGTCGGCGCCAACTACGCGAAGCCCGAGCTTCGCAAGGCGATCTCGCGGGCCATCGATCGGGACAAGATCACCAGGGACCATTTCGCGGGCACGCGTATCCCGGCGAACGGCTGGGGGGCCCCCGGCGTCGAGGGATTCCAGGAGGGCGCCTGCGGTGAGGACTGCACCTACGACCCGGCCAAGGCCAAGCAACTCCTGGCGCAGGCGGGCGGGTTCAACGGCAAGCTCGCGATCGGCTTCAACGGGGACTCCAGCCACCAGGCCTGGGTCGAGGCCACCTGCAACTCGATCCGCCAGGCCCTGGACGTGGACTGCGTGCCGACGCCGACGAGCGACTTCGCGACGTTCCGCGACCTGATCGGCAAGCGTGAGCTCCCGTACATGTTCCGTTCGGGGTGGATCGCGGACTACCCGCACATCGAGAACTTCCTGACGGCGCAGTACGCCAAGGGCGCGGCCGGCAACGACAGCGAATACAACAACCCGGCCTTCGACGCGAAACTCGCCGAGGCGGCCCGCGCCACCGGCGCGGACAGCCTGCGCCTCTACCAGGAGGCAGAACGGCTGCTCGACGCCGACTTCCCCTCGATCCCGCTGTGGTATTACCAGGCCAACGTGGGATACAGCGAGAAGGTGACCGACGTCAAGCTCAACAAGGCGGACGGACGCATCGACCTCCTCGGGATCAAGGTCAAGTAGCAACCGCGGGGCATGGCCGACCGCCGGGCGCACGAGCAGGCGCGCCCGGCGGTGGCAGCCCCACGGGGTCGAGGGTGTGGGAGGACCGATGGGCAAGTACGTGCTCAGGCGTCTGCTGCAGATGATCCCCGTGATCATCGGGGCGACGTTCCTGATCTACGCGATGGTCTTCGCTCTCCCAGGAGACCCCTCGGCCGGCAAGTGCGGCGACCGCGGGTGCCCGCCGGCGGTGCAGGCGCAGATCGCCGAGAAGTACAACCTCGACGACCCGCTGCCCATCGCCTACGCCAAATACCTCGGCAAGCTCGCTCAGGGCGACTTCGGGGAGAACACACACGGCATCCCGGTCCTCACCGACCTCCAGCAGCGCTACTCCGTCACGGTCAAGCTCGCGGCGATGGCGCTGATCATCGAAGGCGTCATCGGCATCGCCGCCGGCGCGCTGGCCGCGATGCGAAAGGGCCGCTTCATCGACCACCTGGTGCTGGTGTCGAGCCTGGCGCTCGTCTCGATCCCGGTGTTCGTCACCGGCGCGCTCGCCCAGTACTTCCTCGGGGTCCGGCTCGGCTGGTTCCCGGTGACCGCTCCGTACGACCCGGGCCTGTTCGACCTCTTCCTGCCGGCCCTCGTGCTCGCCTCCCTGTCGATGGCGTACGTCGCGCGACTCACGCGCGCGAACCTGTCGGAGAACCTGCGGGCCGACTACGTGCGGACGGCCCGGGCCAAGGGGCTCTCGCAGCGGCGCATCATCGGAGTGCACACCCTGCGCAACTCGATGATCCCGGTCGTCACGTTCATGGGCTACGACTTCGGTGCCCTGATGGCCGGCGCGATCATCACCGAACGGATCTTCAACATCCAGGGCATTGGGGGCTACATCTTCACCGGGATCGGCCAGCGCGACGGATTCGCCGTCGTGGGCGCGGTCACCGCGCTCGTGCTGGTGTACCTCTTCGTGAACCTGCTGGTGGACCTCCTGTACGGGGTTCTCGACCCGAGGATCAGCCATGACTGACGCGCCCGTCCCCGCGCCCGCCGTGAGCGCCGACGACCTGCGGGCAGCCGAGCGGCGTGCGCGGGCCGCGGAGAACGCCCATGTGGGGCGAGCCCGGTCCCTCAATGCCGATGCCTGGCGGGAGTTGCGCGGCAACTGGATGTTCTGGCTATCCGCGGCGCTGATCCTGCTTTTCGTGACCATGGCGATCGCCCCGGGCCTCTTCACCTCGGTGGACCCGCGCGAGGTCGGGCCGGTCCGTCAGACCCCCGGCGGCGGGGCGATCTTCGGCCGCGACATGCAGGGCTATGACATCTTCTCCCGGACGATCCACGGAGCTCGCGCCTCGATCCTGGTCGGCCTCACCACCACGATCCTCACCACGCTCATCGGCTCCGCGGTGGGGGTCCTCGCCGCCTACCGGGGCGGCTGGTTGGACGCCCTCATCAGCCGGATCACCGACGTCTTCTTCGCCATCCCCCTGCTGCTCGGCGGGATCCTCTTCATGAACACGTTCCGGTCCGACCTGAACACCCCGTACTTCGTGGTGGTCGGCAAAGTGGTCCTGGTGCTGAGCGTGCTGGGCTGGCCGAGCATCGCCCGCCTGATGCGCTCCTCCGTGTTGCAGGTCCTGCCCAACGACTACGTCCAGGCCGCCCGGGCGCTCGGCGCCTCACCGCGCCGGATCGTGATGCGGCACGTGCTCCCGAACGCGATGGCCCCGGCGCTGGTGGTGGCCGCCATCAACCTCGGCGTCTTCATCGTGGCGGAGGCCTCCCTGTCGTTCCTCGGGATCGGCCTGGTGCCGCCCGCGATCTCGTGGGGGGTGGCGATCAACGACGGCCTGGTGGCCGTGCGGACCTTCCCGCACATCCTGTTCTTCCCGGCCATCTTCCTCAGCGTCTGCGTCTTCGCGTTCATCCTGCTCGGCGACGCCGTCCAGGACGCGTTCGACCCCAAGAGCCGCTAGGAGCACCGTGCGCATACCTCGTCCCACCCGGTCCGGGTCAGACCGCCCTCGAGCGCATCCCGGCGCCCACCCCGCCAGCGCGTCCGGCTACGAGCCGGTCGACGGCCGCCTCCTCGACGTCGAGGACCTCGTCGTCGAGTTCGCCATGCGCGACGGTGTCGCGCGGGCGGTCAACGGTGTGAGCTTCGCGCTGGACGCCGGGCAGACATTGGCGATCCTCGGGGAGTCGGGCTCCGGCAAGTCGGTGACCGCCCAGGCGATCATGGGCATCCTCGACGAGCCGCCGGCGAGGGTGGCGCGCGGCGCTATCCGCTACTGCGGCCACGACCTGCTCACCATGACCCCCCAGGAGCGGCAGGGGATCCGGGGCCAGCACATCGCGATGATCTTCCAGGACGCCCTCTCGGCGCTCAACCCCGTCTTCCCGGTGGGCTGGCAGATCGCGGAGATGTTCCGCGTGCACGAGGGGATGAACCGCTCCGACGCGCGCGCCCAGGCGGTGCGACTGATGGAGCGGGTCAGGATCCCGGCGGCGCGGGAGCGGGTCGGCAACTACCCGCACCAGTTCTCCGGGGGGATGCGCCAGCGGATCATGATCGCGATGGCGATCGCCCTGCAGCCCGCTGTGCTGATCGCGGACGAGCCCACGACCGCCCTCGACGTCACGGTCCAGGCGCAGGTGATGGAGTTGCTCGCGGAACTCCAGGAGGAGACCGGCATGGGCATGATCCTCATCACCCATGACCTGGGCGTGGTCGCTGGCGTGGCGGATCGGATCGCCGTGATGTACGCCGGCCGGGTCATGGAGGCCGCCCCCGTCGCCGACATCTACGCCGCCCCCGCGCACCCGTACACAATCGGCCTGATCGAGTCGATCCCCCGCCTGGACCGCAAGGGCCAGGAGCTCTTCGCGATCGGCGGCCTGCCGCCCAACCTCATGGACCTGCCCTCCGGCTGCCCGTTCCACCCCCGCTGCGCCCGGGCCGAGGACATCTGCCGGGTCGACCTACCCGAGCTGCTGACCATCGCGCCCGGCCGCTCCAGCGCCTGTCACTTCTCGGCTGAACTGCTGCGCGCGGAGGTGGCCCGTGGGTGAAGTGATCCTGTCGGCGACCGATCTGGTGAAGCACTATCCGATCAGGGGCGGGGTCCTGCGCCGCACCGTGGGCTGGGTGCGGGCCGTGGACGGCGTGAGCTTCGACCTGCACCGCGGCGAGATCCTTGGCATCGTCGGCGAATCCGGGTGCGGCAAGTCATCGCTGGCGCGCCTGCTCATGCGGCTGGAGGAGCCGACCGGGGGGCGCCTCACGTTCGAGGGCACGGACGTGTACGCCCAGTCCGGGGCGGACATGCGCCGCATGCGGCGGGACACCCAGATCGTGTTCCAGGACCCGTACACCTCGCTGAACCCGCGGATGACGGTCGGCGACATCGTGGGCGAGCCGTTCGAGATCCACCCCGAGGTGGTGCCGAGGGGGGGTCGGCGCCAGGCCGTGCAGGAGCTGCTCGACCTCGTGGGGCTCAACCCCGAGCACATCAACCGCTATCCGCACCAGTTCTCCGGGGGGCAACGCCAGCGCATCGGGATCGCCCGGGGCATCGCGTTGCGCCCCAAGGTGCTGATCTGCGACGAGCCGGTGTCCGCGCTCGACGTGTCGGTGCAGGCGCAGGTGGTGAACCTGCTCGAGAAGCTGCAGGACGAACTCGGGCTGGCATACGTGTTCATCGCCCATGACCTGTCGGTGGTCCGGCACATCTCCGACCGGGTGGGGGTCATGTACCTCGGCAAGCTGGTCGAGCTGGGCACCGAGGACGAGATCTACGGGCACCCGACCCACCCGTACACGCAGGCGCTATTGTCCGCGGTGGCCGTGCCGGATCCGACCCTTCGCGGTCGCCGCGAGCAGATCGTGCTGTCCGGTGACGTCCCCTCCCCCGCGAACCCGCCGTCCGGCTGCCGCTTCCACACCCGGTGTTGGAAGGCGACCGAGGAGTGTGCGGTGAGTGAGCCGGCCCTGATCCCCAGGCCCGACGGCGCCGGGGAACACCCTTCGGCCTGCCATTACGCGCAGCCCCGCACCGTGGTGGCGACGGTCGACGTCGCGGAGCGCTGAAACTTCCGTCGCGGAGCGCCGAAACTTCCGTCGCGGGGCGTCCGGGGCCCGGACACCATCGGTCCCCGCGAAGCCGGGCGCCAGGAGGTGATCCCTGTCTACGATCGGGGCATTACGTTTCGTGACCGAAGGTGGGATTCGCAGTGGACCAGAACCTTTCGACCGCCATCAAGCAGGCCGCCGCCGCAGGCCCCCAGGAACTCGCCGATCTGCTCTACGACATCGTCGACGCTGCCCACGACGCCCGCGAGGGAAGGGCTCTGCATGCCCCCGCTCCCGAGAAGCGGGGCCTGGAGCTGAGCCGGCTGCGCAAGATGCGCGAGGCCGCGCTCGCTCACAAGATGGCCTACGTGACTCGCGGCTGACCAGCGCGGCTGACCAGCGCGGATGACAGGGGCCCCGGCCACCCGGCCGGGGCCCCTGCGTGCCCTCACCGCTGTGTCCTCACCGCGGTCGCCCCGTTCTGACGTCCGTTCGCCCGGCGCGCCCGACGCTGAAGCTCCGGAGTGCTCAGTCGTAATGCAATTGTTCCTCCCAGCGCACCACCCAACCGATCGGATCGGGCGTCTCCCGAGTCGTGTCCGGATGCGGGACAAGGTAGATCACCCCACCCTCCCTCAGGCGCCTCTTCACACGTCGGCGGATGACTGGAATGCTACCCAGAAACCGAACGGGCAAGGAAACGTCCTCCGTTCTGCACGTCGCAGCAAATCCCCGGGGGATCTCCCCAAGGCCATCAGCAATCCTCACAAGTGCACCACCTTGAATACCCAAGAAGCGGATTGCGGAACGTCTGTGCCTGTAGGCGTTGGGAAGAATCCTTGAATCACCATCAGTGATACGATCTTCGATGGCCGGATCCGATAAGTGGTGGTGGGACCGGCACCTTCAGGAACGACCGGACACGAGAAGGCGTCGCTCGATGTCAACTCCGACAGCCGCGCCGGAACCTCATGATAGGCAGTCACCTCCAGCATGAGCGGCAGACTCACTCGCACAAATGAGAAATCTGTGTGATCGCCGGACGAGATCTGGACCACGGGTATCTGGCCAGACTCATCGCTGTCGGGACGAACCGTGCGCACCTTGCCACCCTCCACCCAGTCTGAGGCAAGCGACGAAAGCTCGTCGCCCCCTATCGCGAGCAGGGGCATCGTGGTGAGAGTCGGATGGGCCGCGACGAGAGGGGGCCGTACGACCGGCGGCACTGTGGCATGAGAATCCCCACACCCCGCAACCGGTTCTGCATCCTTCACACTCGAAGAAGGGCCGCGGACTAGCATCTCTGCTCTCGACTTCTCAGCATCGCAACCCGTCGTCAAGGACATGGCCCCGGCAAGTGCGATGGTGACCGTCAGCCGGCGGCCATTTAACACGTCCAGGTCCTATTTACGGCGCTCTTGGTGAATGCGTAGTAGTACGTGCTTCCTTCAAGGGATCGGTGATCGCTGATTCCTCGATAATCGTAGGTCCCTTGCCCGAAACAGCTCTTGTGAGGGGTCGCATCGTAAGTCGTGTGAAACGCGACCCGCACCTTCGTTCGGTTATCCAAGGATTCCCAGCCCCACCATCGCTGACGCTGGAGCGTCGTAATCACGCGGACCTCACCAACACGGACATTGCAGTAGGTGCGCCCATGAACTGAGGCGTCACTACCTGAGGGATGCGCATAGTCGGTTTCCCCGACGCACCCCGCTGGAGAGAATGCTCTCGCTGAGGCGCTCGCCGCGCCCTGGGGGGTCAGCTTCGAGCGCTCCGGTGTTCGCGGAATCTCGTCGACCTGTTCAACGCCTGGTGCTTCCCTTTGGCCGCCGGGGGTCGCCAAGGCCATGCTGGGACTGGCGATGGAGATGAGGGCGGCGCAAGGGATTGCATACGTCAGGGCTCTAATGGAGCGGGGGGGAGCTTGCTCATGATGATCGCCTCACTGGCGTGACGATGCCTGGGATGACAGGAGCGAGACCAGCGGAGCGTCAAAAGAAGCGAAACGCATATGAGTGGGAGTAAGCTCCGCGGGCATGATCAGCGTGGCGTACCCCCACGCGGCCGACCTCTAGTTCCACAATGACATAAGCGAATCTACCTCCGCTCAAAGGCAATTCACAGAGGATCCACATGTGACGCTCCTCACCGCCGAGAGGGGCGTCCCGTCAGTCCTTCGTTGTCCCGCCGCGGAGGACGGCCCGCAGCCAGGACCAGCGCTCCGCCAAGCGGGCCTCGAAGCCGCGCTCCTTCGGGTGGTAGTAGTCGGCCCGGTCGGCCAGATCATCGGGTAGGTACTGCTGCGCCGCCACCGAATCGGGCTCGTCGTGGGCGTACACGTATCCCTTCCCGTGGCCCAGCCGTTCCGCCCCGGAGTAGCCCGTCCCCCGTAGGTGCGCCGGCACCGCTCCGCCGCGCCCTGCCCGCACGTCGGCGAGCGCAGCGTCGATGGCGCGGTAGGCCGCGTTCGACTTCGGCGCCATGCAGTTGTGGATCACCGCCTGGGCCAGGATGATCCGCGCCTCGGGCAGTCCGATTTGGGCGACCGCGTGCATGGCCGCCACGGCGGTCGTGAGCGCGGTCGGAGCGGCCATCCCGATCTCCTCACTCGCCGAGATCACGATGCGGCGGGCGATGAACCGCG